>NZ_CAXQBM010000012.1:0-124583 GCF_964222115.1 Alteriqipengyuania sp. | reverse complement strand
CGCTCTTCCGATCTCCTCAACGAGATCGCCGCTGGCGAAATCCGCTGGTGCCAGGGCTATTCGGAGCCGGGCTCGGGTTCGGACCTCGTCTCGATGCAGACCTTCGGCGAAGACAAGGGCGATCACTGGGTGGTCAACGGCCAGAAGATCTGGACCTCCTATGCCGATGAAGCAGACTGGATTTTCTGCCTTGTCCGCACCGACAAGCAGAACAAGTACCAGGGCATCACCTTCATGCTGTTCGACATGGCGGGCGAGGGTGTGTCGACCAAGCCGATCAAGCTGATCAGCGGCAGCTCGCCATTCTGCGAAACCTTCATGGACGACGTGAAGGTGCCCAAGTCCTATGGCGAGGATATTCCCGGCTACGTGGGCGAGATCAACCGCGGCTGGGATGTCGCGAAGTACCTGCTCGGCCACGAACGCGAGATGATCTCCGCCACCGGCGGCGGCGATCGTGCCTCGTCGCTGGGTGCGGTCACCAGCCGCCAGGGCAAGCTCGACCCGGTCCTCCGCGCCGAGATGGCTTTGTTCGATGTCGACGCGCTCGCCTTTACCGCGATGAGCGAGAAGTTCCTCGACGAGGTCAAGGTCGGCAAGGGGCACCCGGCGCAGCCGAACATGCTCAAATATGCCGGGACCGAACTCAACAAGCGCCGCCACGAGCTGCTGATGGCAGCTGGCGGGAGCCTCGCGCTCGAATGGGAAAGCGAGGAAACCGAAGGCGGCAAGCCTGCGCGCAGCTGGCTGCGCACCAAAGGCAATTCCATCGAAGGCGGGACGAGCGAAGTGATGCTCAACGTCGTCGCCAAACGCATCCTCGAACTCCCGGGAGCCTGACATGCCACTTTACTACGATGACGATCAGGCCATGCTCGCCGACAGCGCGGGCGAATTCATGCGCGAAGAAGGCGGCGTGGCCAAGCAGCTGCGCCACTGGCGCGACCGCGACTGCAAGGACGGGTTCGGCCACGGCCTGTGGGAGCAGTTCGGCGAAATGGGCTTCACCGGCATCCTGCTGCCTGAGGACGACGGCGGGCTCGGCATGGGCCAGGTCGAGGCCAATATCGTGCTGGAGGAAATCGGCGCGAACCTCACCCCCTCGCCCTTTCTGACCACTTCGGTGCTCGCCGCGACTGCGCTGAAACATGCTGGCGACGATGTGAAGAGCCGCTGGCTGCCCGATCTGGTGGCGGGCAAGAACGTCTATGCCGTGGCGATCGACGAAGGGCCGAAGCACCGGCCCGAGACGATCGCGTGCAAGGCGGAGAAGTCGGGCAACGGCTTCATGCTGAAGGGCAAGAAGGACTTCGTCGTCCATGGCGCGAGTGCGGAGATGATCGTGGTCGCCGCCCGCACATCGGGCAGCGATAGCGATGCGGACGGGATCACGCTGTTCGCCGTGCCGCAGGATGCCGCCAACATGACGCACGATGCGGTGCGGCTGGTCGACTCCTCGATGGCGAGCCACATCACCTTCGACGGGGTGGAGCTGGATGGCGACGCCGTGATCGGTGAGGTCGACGGTGGCCGCGACATCCTGAACGCCGTGCTGCGCGCGGGGCGCGTGGGCGCGGCGGCAGAGGGTGTCGGCGTTGCCCGTGGGGCGATGGACATGACGGTCGACTACCTCAAGCAGCGCAAGCAGTTCGGGCGGTTGATCGGCGAATTCCAAGCGCTCCAGCACCGTGCCGCGCACCTCTATTCCGAGGTCGAGACCGCTCGAGCCGTGACCATCAAGGCTGCGCAGCTGCTCGATGGCGACAGCGACAGGGCGGACCTGATGGCCAGCGTCGCCAAGGCCAAGGTCGCCAAGGCCGCCGGTCTCGCGGTCAAGGAAGGCGTGCAGATGCATGGCGGCATCGGGATGACCGACGAATACGACATCGGCCTTTACATGAAACGTGACCGCGCGCTGCAGGAGTTCCTCGGCGACATGTACTACCACGCGGGCCGTGTGGCCGACCTTAGCGGGTATTGAGCCTTTCACTCCCCCTCCTTTCCAAAGGAGGGGGTTGGGGGGGTGGTTCCGACGCGGCAGCGTCGCTTTGTCCCCGGTACCACCCCGTTGCGACTAGGCATTGCTGCGCAACGCCAAGTCTCACTGCCCCTCCTCTGAAGAGGAGGGGGTATGGGAGAAGACAGATGATGAAACTCACCGACCTTTTCGGTCTCGAAGGCAAGATCGCGCTGGTTACCGGCGGCAGCCGCGGGATCGGCAAGATGATCGTGGAAGGCCTGCTCGAAGCCGGGTGCGCGAAGGTCTACATCGTTGCCCGCAAGAAGGAGCAGGTTGACGAAACCAGCGCCGAACTGGGCGACAGGGTGATCGGCCTGACCGGCGACCTGTCGCAGATGGACGGGATCAAGGCGCTGGCCGACGAACTCGCGAGCCGCGAAGACAAACTGGACCTTCTGGTGAATAACGCAGGTGCCGCCTGGGGCGAGCCGTTCGAGGATTTCAGCGAGGCCGGCTGGCATCGCACGATGGACCTCAACCTGAAGACGCCGTTCTTCCTGACGCAGAAGCTGCTCCCGCTGCTCAAGGCGGCAGGGACCAAGGATCGCCCGGCCAAGGTCCTCATGATCGCCAGCATCGACGGGATGAAGAGCAACCCGTGGCCAACCTATCCCTATCAGGCGAGCAAGGCGGGGCTGATCCACCTGACCCGGCGGATGGCGGCCGAGCTGATCGGCCACAACATCGTGGTCAACGGGATCGGGCCGGGCGCCTTCCCGTCGGACATGAACCGCGCCGCCCGCGACAACCAGGACATGGTCGAACGGGGCATCCCCTCGCGCCGGGTGGGCGTGACCGAGGATATGGCAGCGGGCGCGATCTACCTGCTCAGCCGCGCGGGCGATTACGTGGTCGGCACGACAATCCCGATCGACGGCGGCGTGGTCAACGCCAACATCGGGGCGGGCAATTTCGTCGATCCGTCGGGCGAATAGGCGGGCGTAAGCCCCGCCATGGAGCGCTGGCCTGACACACCTGACACAGTGTCTAAGGCGAGAAATCCGACCCGGCGCGAACGGGTTATTATACCGGGGATCGGGCCGCAGGGTCCGGTCCCCGTTCTGCATGCGCATCGTCGACGATTCGAAAGAGCCGTTGGATGCCTAACCTGTGCCGCGCGAGTAGGAAAATCGGTTCTTGTGGCGCCCGCGGCGAAGGCCCGGATCAGGCCCTAGTGGCGCCGTGCCATTCATCGCGCAGCATCGCGTAGATAAACACGTCGCACATGCCCTTGTGCGTGCGCTCGTGCTGGCGGAAATGCGCCTCGCGCGTGAAGCCCAGCCGTTCGACCAGCGCCACAGAGGGCACATTCTCGACATCGATCTCGGCGATGATCTTGCGCTTGCCCTCCGCCGCAAACAGGTGGTCGACCAGCGCGGCACTGCACTCGCGCGCAATGCCCTGGCCCTGGTGCGACGCGACCGTGATGTAGCCGATCTCCTCAACCTCCGTGTCGTGCGTCGGGACGGCGACAAAGCGGCCCTGAAGGCTATCGTCTGCCTTGCTTATCGCCGCCCAGCTACGGCCATCCCACGTCGGATCGGTCAGCCAGTCGGCCAGCTCCTCCTCGCTCTCGAAATGCGGACGGGACATGTAGCGGCACTGTTCCTCGCTGCCGAGCGTCGGGAGCAGCGCGGCTGCATCGGATCGCACCAGCTTGCGCATGGTGAAGCGCTCGGTCTCGATGGTGGATGTGTCGGTCATGCGGGCTCCATAGCCAGAACCCCTACGCCTTGGCGAGATCGAAGGGGGCGAGCGCGCGAACGCCCGCCCCCGCGCACGCTAGAACGCCTTCTGCCACCCGGCAGTCAGCATCCAGTCGCCCGCCATCTGCGGGCCGTTGAGGTCCTGATAGACCGGCACGCCCACTTCGATCGCAAACCTGTGCCCGGCCAACGCGCCATGCGTGCCGACCAGGTTGATCCCGCCCAGCACGTCGATCCGCTCGCCCCCCTGGAAATCGGGATTGGCGGTCTGCACCGGGCCCATGATGTTGGGATCGATCCCTTCGACCTGATCCATCGAGCGCCCCTTCACGCGCGCCGACAGGCTGAGCCATTGGGCAGGGCGGTAGCTGAGCCATGCCGTGCCTTCATAGACATCGCCGAAAGCATAGCCCCACTTGTTGTCGTCCAGCTTGATCGATGCGCTGGCCTGCGCGCCGAAGCCCAGTTTGCCGCGACGCCCCTTGTAAGTGAGCGCAGGCTCCAGATCGAACGTGCCGGTGCCCATTTGCATCATGTAGGGTACGCGTGCAGTCGGCGTGCCGCCCATTGGCGTGAGGATTTGCGCGGTCTCGTCGGTCGATCCGGTCGGCAAGCTGACGCCCGCTTTCAGGGTCAGCTCGTCGGTCGAGACTTCGCCAGCCTCCGGCACGCCAAGCAGCGGAACCAGCGCTGCGACCTTGGTGTCGCCGAACGCCTTGGGGTTGGTCTGGAAGGTGCCACGCACCGTGGTGCCAGCCCCGCCCATATAGGTGGTGTGGTCCATCTCCTTTTGGAGGTAATTGGCCATCACCATCAGCGTGACTGCGTCGGACGGGGCATACATCGCGCCCAGCATCACCATGTCGGTGCGCATTTCGGTCGGCACGATGCGCAGCGTGGGCGGCTGGCCGGGCATGCCGAAAAATCGGTTGGGCACGGTCGTGACAATAGTGTCGGGCGACACCTCGTCGGTCCCGATCTGGTTGCCCTCCATCTCCATGTGCATGACGCGCAGCGAGAGCATGAACTCGCCTTTCTTGTGCGCGTGGTCTGCCATCACGCCGATGGGTGCGTGATCGTCGGCATAGACATCGTGTGCCTGCGCCCCGGTCGAGAGAGCGATAGTCGAAAGGGCGAGCGCCAGTGCGGTGCCGCCCATGAACCTTGCGGTTTGCATGAGAATTTCCTGTCTGATCTGAATCGAAAGCAATCTGGCCGGATGGCCGGTTCGTCGATCAGGCAGCAGGTGGCCCCGTCGAAGGCGGCAGCCTGGCCGGGAAGATGCCGGTTAGCGGTGTGGGAATCGCGGGTGCGTCTATCGGAAGAACCGGTGCAGCCGCGACCAGCGCGGGCGTGTGCGGCAGCGGAGCGATCCCCGCCACAGCATAGTTGCAGCGCGTTTCATGCTCGCTCGCGTCGCCGTGATCGCGATGACCGGCATGATCACCATGCTCACCGCCGTGCAGCGCCCTAATGGCGGTATGGTCGGGCGCGTCCACCGCGACCGTCATCGTGCCGCCGCAGATGCGCAGCATGAAATCGCCATCGGCATTGCTGTCCGGCATGTAGCCGAACGGCATGCTCGCCAGAGAGACGAGCGCGAGCATGGCGAAAAGGGCGGCAGTGCGCAGCACGCCGGCCGCGCTACACCCTATGAGATAGTATTTCCACCGGTGCGGACTGTCCCGCCGCCACGACTATTGCCGGTTTACCCCATCAGGTCGCGGACGAAATCGATGAGGCCGGTCTGGCGCGTGCGTTTCATCCGCTCGGCATGCAGAATCTCGCGAACCTTGGTGAAGCACGCATCGACATCGTCGTTGATGACGACATAGTCGTATTCGGCCCAGTGGCTGATTTCGCCGCGCGCACGCTCCATCCGGCTGTTCACCACTTCCTCGCTATCGGTCGCGCGCGAGGTCAGGCGGCGATGCAGCTCGTCGAGGCTGGGCGGCAGGATGAACACGCTCACCGTATCCTGCTGGTCTTTCTGGTAAAGCTGCTGGGTGCCCTGCCAGTCGATATCGAACAGGTAATCCTGCCCGCGCTTCAACCCGTCGCGGATATGCCCCTTGGGCGTGCCGTAGCGATTGCCGAAGACATGCGCCCACTCGTAAAACCCATCCTCTTCCACCAGCCGGTCGAACTCCTCGTTGCTGACGAAGTGATAGTCCTTCCCATCGACCTCGCCTTCGCGGGGCGGGCGCGTGGTGGCGGATACCGAGAGCGCTATTTCATCGTCGGAGGCGAGCAGCATGCGCGACAGCGTGGTCTTGCCTGCGCCTGACGGAGAGGAAAGGATGAACATCAGTCCCCGGCGATGCAGGGTGTCGGAATCTGTGGGGGAATGCTCGGCCATGAATGCCTTTGGCCCCCGGACGCTGGCGAGATCAAGCCTTGCGGCGATTGGCGTCCCCGGCAGTCTTAGTCTTCGGCCGTCTTTTCAAGCAGCTCGGCGTCACCGCGCGCCTGCGCCTTTTTTGCTTGCCGCCGGTCGTACAGGGTCTTGGCGATCATTCCGCCGCCGACCACGATCGCACCAGTCGACGAGCGTGAGGCAATGCGCGACAGCGCCATGCCGGTCAGCGTGGTGCCCAATCCCTGGTTCTCGACAATCGATTGGGCGCCGTCCTTGCCGTAACGGCCCTTGAGCATGCGCTTTTCCACCGCCTTGCGGAACAGGATCGATCCCGTGCGCACGATGGCGTTGGCCATGATAAGGTTGCTGGCAGGGTTGGGAGAAGGGCCGGGGACCGGCTCGCCGCGCGCGCGTGCCTGACCACGCGCAACCTTCTTGCGCAATTCCTCGCGGCGGCGGCTCATCGGACTGGCGGCTCCCCTGCTGCGGCCCGGCGAGTGGGCCTACTTCTTGCGACCGAAATCGACCGTGACGACGTTCGATCCGTCTTCGCTGGTTCCAACGGGTGCATCGTCCGCCCGTTCCGCATCGTCGTCACCGTCGTTCTGCGCAGCATCCCTCGAAGCGGGCGCATCTTCGACTTCGGCGGCCTGGAACTGCAGCCCGAAATCGACCGCCGGATCGACGAAGGCCGTGATCGCGGAGAACGGCACGATAAGGTGCGAGGAGATCTTGTTGAAGCTGAGGCCGACCGAAAACCCCGTCTCGGTCACGTTCAGGTCCCAGAACTTGTTCTGCAGGACGATGGTCATCTCGTCGGGGAAGCGTTCGCGCAGGTGATCGGGGATTTCGACCCCGGCCACTCCGGTCTTGAAGGTGATGTAGAAATGGTGGTTGCCCGGCAGTGTGCCGCCACCCGCCTGGACTTCGCCCAGCACGCTGCCGACCACTGCGCGCAGGGCTTCCTGCACGATCTGGTCGTAGGGGATCAGGCTGTCGGGCGCATCGTCACTCATCACGGCCCGTTAGGTGCAGCCCGCCGCGCGCCCGGTCAAGCGCAAATGGAATCAAGCGCAGAATGCTTGCGCGCGGCCTTCGTGGCGGATAGCGCGCCACCCATGCGAAAGGGTCTTATAGAGCGCGACACCAAGGAAACGCGCATCCGCGTGGCGGTCGATCTCGACGGCACGGGTTCCTACGATGTGGCGACCGGGATCGGTTTCCTCGATCACATGGTGGAGCAGTTTTCCAAGCATTCGCTGATCGATGTCGAGATGAAGGTCGATGGCGACTTGCATGTGGACCAGCATCACACGACCGAAGACAGCGCGATCGCGCTGGGCCAGGCGATTGCCGATGCGCTGGGCGACAAGGGCGGCATCGTGCGGTTTGGCGAGGCATTCTCCCCGATGGACGAGACACTGGCGCGCGTCGCGCTGGATATCTCGGCGCGGCCTTATTGCGTGTGGAAGGCCGGGTTCACGCAGGAAAAGCTGGGCGAGTGGGACACCGAACTGATCGAGCACTGGTTCCAGTCCGTCTCGCAGACCGCCGGGCTGACGCTGCATATCGAGCTGCTGTACGGCACCAACAACCACCATATCTGCGAAGCGATCTACAAGGGTTTCGCCCGCGCGATGCGCGCCGCAGTGGAGATCGACCCGCGCAAGGGCGGGGCGGTGCCCAGCACCAAGGGGATTTTGGGTGGGTGAGGTTGTCGCGCTGATCGATTACGGCGCGGGAAACCTGCATTCGGTCGAGAACGCGCTGAAGCGTGTCGGCGCGCAGGTGTCGCTGGTGTCCGACGCGGATGCGCTGGCACAGGCAGACCGCATCGTACTGCCCGGCGTCGGGGCGTTTGCCGCGTGTTACGAAGGGCTCGCCAGCCTGCCCGGCATGATCGATGCGCTGGAGAGCCGCGTGCTGCGCGACGGCGTGCCCTTCCTCGGCATCTGTGTCGGCATGCAGCTGCTCGCGACACGCGGGCTGGAGCATGGCGAGACGCAGGGGCTCGGCTGGATCGAGGGCGAAGTGCTGGCGCTGGAGCCGTCGGACAAGGTGAAGGTGCCGCATATGGGCTGGAACGATGTCACGCCCGGCCCTTGGCATGAAACGATCGAAGAAGGAGAAGCCTATTTCCTTCACTCGTACGCTTTTCACGCCGAAGATCAGCGGGATGTGATCGCGACGACCGATCATGGAGGACCGGTCACGGCGGCGGTCGCGCGCCAGAACATACTCGGCGTGCAGTTCCATCCGGAAAAGAGCCAGGCCTACGGCTTGGCGCTGCTGGAAAGGTTTCTCGAATGGAAGCCATGATGCTCCCCTCACCAAGCTCTGCTAGCCGCTTGCGCGGCAAGCGCCGCTATCCTCTCCCGCAAGGGGAGAGGAAGAGTGCGATTGGCTCCTCTCCCCTCGTGGGAGAGGATATGGAGGCTTGGCGACGCAGGAGCCTAGCCGCAATTGGAGAGGGGTGCGCAGCATGATCATCTTCCCCGCCATCGACCTCAAGGGCGGCAATGTCGTCCGCCTCGCCGAAGGCGATATGGCCCGCGCGACCATCTACGGCGATAATCCGGGGGAGCAGGCCGTCGCCTTCGCGAGCGCCGGTGCCAGCTGGCTGCACGTGGTCGACCTCGACGGGGCCTTCGCGGGCGAGGCGGTCAACGCGCATGCGGTCGAGGCTATCCTCAAGCGCTTCCCCGGCAAGGTGCAGTTGGGCGGCGGTATCCGCACGCGCGAGGGTGCGGAGCGGTGGCTCGACCTCGGCGTAGCACGGGTGGTGATCGGCACCGCGGCGCTCAAGGACCCCGAACTGGTCAAAGCGCTCGCGGCAGATCATCCCGGACGCGTAGTCGTCGCAGTCGATGCGCGCGACGGCATGGTCGCGACCGAGGGCTGGGCGAGCGTTTCCGACTTGCCCGTTGAAGACCTTGCGCGCCGCTTCGAGGATGCGGGCGTTGCCGCGCTGCTGTTCACCGATATCGGCCGCGACGGCCTGCTCAAGGGCTGCAATGTCGAGGCGACGTTGGCGCTGGCGAAGGCGCAGTCGCTGCCGGTGATCGCCAGCGGCGGGGTCGCGGGAATCGAGGATATTCGTGCGCTTGCCCCGCACACGGGCGAGGGAATCGAGGGGGTGATTACCGGCCGCGCTCTTTATGACGGGCGCCTCGACCTCGCCGAGGCGCTGCGGGAAGGGGCGGGGGCGTGAGCGAGGACCAAATCGGATTCATCATTGGCCTCTTCCTTTGGGTGGGCCTGACCTTTTTCTGGTGGAAAGACTGGTGCCGTGGGCACGCCGAAGTTCAATGGCTGCAAGGGTTTTTCACAAGCTACAGGCGGAGTGAACGACCGAGCGCATATCGCAATGTGACGATATTCAGAGCCATCGTCTGGCTGATCTTGACAGTCTCACTCATCAAAGTGGCAGCAGAGATCGCATGAACTGCCGCTTCCGCCACACACTTTGGCTAAACCCTGCTAAATGTCCGCGCGAAGGGGCAGCGAAATGACCTTCGCCGATATCGCCTTGATCGCCACGCTCGTGATGCTGGTCGTCGCCACGGTCGATGCGGTGCGCGGCAAGACTGCGCTGGGCAAATTCCGGCTGAGCAAGAAGGACGAGGATCCGAGCCGGTTCTGGTTCGCCATCGTGCTCTACATGAATATGGGGTTCGGGATGTTCTGGCTGGCGGGGCAGGTGCCCCCTCCGGAGCCTGTCACCGTCACAGTGAAGTTTCCCGCACAATGACCGTGCGCATTCGCGTCATCCCCTGTCTCGACGTGGCTGAGGGCCGTGTGGTCAAGGGCGTCAACTTTGTCGATCTCAAGGACGCTGGCGATCCGGTAGGGCAGGCGCGCGCCTATGATGCGGCGGGGGCGGATGAACTGTGCTTCCTCGATATTTCCGCGAGCCATGAAGGGCGCGCGACCCTGGTCGATATCGTGCGTAGCACCGCCGAGGTCTGTTTCATGCCGCTGACCGTTGGCGGCGGAGTGCGCAGCGTGGAGGATGCGCGCGCGCTGCTGCTGGCCGGGGCGGACAAGGTTGCGATCAATTCCGCCGCCGTGGCGCGGCCCGAACTTGTCGCCGAGATCGCGCAGCGCATGGGGAGCCAGTGCGTGGTGGCGAGCGTGGATGCGCGCCGCGTGGCGCCTCCGACCGTTCGTGGTGAGCCTGTCGAACCGCGGACGGGCGTTCGCCCTTCGACAAGCTCAGGACGAACGGAGGAACGGCAAACTCGCTACGAGATTTTCACCCATGGCGGCCGCCGCGCGACGGGGATCGACGCGCTGGAACATGCCACGAAGCTTGCGCAGCTCGGCGCGGGCGAACTGCTCGTCACCTCCATGGATCGCGACGGCACGAAGGACGGCTACGACCTCGACCTCACCCGCATGATTGCCGATGCGGTGGATATTCCCGTGGTCGCCAGCGGCGGCGTCGGTACGCTCGATCACATGGTCGAAGGCGTGCGCGAAGGCCATGCCAGCGCCGTACTCGCCGCCAGCATCTTCCATTTCGGCCAGCACACCGTGGCCGAAGCCCAGGGCGCATTGCGCAAGGCGGGCTTTCCAGCACGCAATCAGGAACCTAGGCTTCCGGATCGCGGTTGAGCCGTCACCGATAAGCAGAAAGAGCACCGCAAGCATGGAAACTCTCGCCCGCCTCGAACAGGTGATCCAGAAGCGTCGCGATTGCGACCCGGAAACCAGCTATGTCGCGCATCTGAAGCACAAGGGCCGCGAGTGCATGGCGCAAAAGCTGGGCGAAGAAGCGGTCGAAGCCGTGGTCGCCTCGCTTTCGGGCAGCGATGAAGAGCTGGTCGGCGAAGCGGCGGACGTGCTGTTCCACCTGATGGTGCTGCTGGCCGATCGGGAAATCGCATTTGGCGATGTGATCGCCGAGATCGAGCGGCGCGAGGGGATCTCGGGCCTGGAAGAGAAGGCCGGCAGGGAGGTTACGCATGCCGATTGATGCCACCGCAGCTTACGACGACAGCAATATCTTCGCGAAGATCCTGCGCGGGGAAATCCCCTCTACCAAGGTCTACGAGGATGAGTGGGCCATCGCGTTCGAGGACATCAACCCGCAGGCCGAGATCCACACGCTGGTCGTTCCCAAGGGCAAGTATGTGAGCTGGGACGATTTTTCGGAAAAGGCGTCGGACGAAGAGATTGCCGGTTTCGTGCGCGCAGTCGGCAATGTTGCCCGCGCCAAGGGGTTGGTCGAGCCCGGCTATCGCCTGCTGGCAAACGTGGGCGCAGATGGCGGGCAGGAAGTGCCGCACCTGCATGTCCATATTTTCGGCGGGCAGAAGCTGGGCCGGATGATCGCCTGATTTCAGGTGTCTGGGCCGCGCGCGGCGCGGCGAACGGCATTCCTTGCGCGATGGGTGCAGCGATTGTGATTGCCGCGCGGACTCGCTTTGCCGTAAAGGCGCGGGGCCTATGACCGACGCATCCGATCCCGTATTGCCAACCCCTCCGGGCGGTGTCTTCGACGGCACGCTGCACCTCTATGCGGTGCGGGTCTATTACGAGGATACGGACCTTTCGGGCATCGTTTATCACGCCAATTACCTGCGCTGGTTCGAACGCGCCCGCTCCGATGTGCTGCGCATGCTCGGGATCGACCAGCGCGCAGAGATCGAGGCAGGGGCGAGGGGAGAAAAGGGGGGAGCCTATGCGGTTGCCGATGTACAATTGCGGTACATCCGTCCCGCGCGGCTCGACGACGATATCGTCATTCATACAAGGTGCAGCGAACTGAAGGCAGCCAGCGTGCGAATGTCTCAGGAGGCGAAGCGCGATGGAGAAACGATCTGCACCGCACATTTTCGCGTCGGCTTCGTCGGTTTCGACGGCCGCCCGCGCCGCCAGCCCGATGCATGGCGTGAAGCGTTTAAAAAAGTTCTCGATACCGATGGGGAGCCTGAATGATCCTTTTTGACCTGCTTGCCGCGACCACTTCGGCCCCGCCGACCCGGCTGGAGCCAATCAAGCTGTTCCTCGACGCGGATATCGTCGTCCAGGCGGTGATGGCGGGCCTGCTGCTGGCATCGGTGTGGAGCTGGATGATCATCATCTCCTTCGCGCTCAAGATCGGCGGCGCCAAGCGGCGTGCGCGCAAGTTCGAGCAGGATTTCTGGGCCTCGGAGAATTACGAGGCCACGCTGGACGCCTATCGCAACCAGGATGTGGCCCCGGCGCGCGTGGCGTGGGCTGCGATCACCGAATGGAAGAAGTCCACCAAGGGCGGCGTGAAGGACGTGCGCGGCGCGCAGGGCCGGATCGCCGCGGTGATGGACAGCCATGTTGCCGAGGAGGCGGACCTGCTCGCGGCGCGGCTCAATTTCCTCGCCACGCTCGGCGCGATTGCGCCCTTCGTGGGCCTGTTCGGCACCGTGTGGGGCATCATGAACAGCTTCTTCCAGATCGGCGCGCAGAACAATTCCTCGCTCGCAGTCGTGGCGCCGGGGATTTCAGAGGCGCTATTCGCGACCGCGATCGGCCTGTTCGCCGCCATTCCCGCGGTGATCGCCTACAACCGCTTTTCCGCCAGCGTGAACCGCTATGAATCGATCCTCCAGCGCTTTGCCGACCGGTTTAACGCGAACCTCGGCCGCGAGCTGGAGCGGGTATAGATTTATGGCGATGGGCGTCCTCAAATCGAAGCGCGGGCGCAATTCGCGGCGCGCGCCGATGGCAGAAATCAACGTCACCCCACTAGTGGACGTGATGCTGGTGCTGCTGATTATCTTCATGGTCACCGCGCCGCTGCTGACCGCAGGCGTGCCCGTGGACCTGCCGGACAGCCGCGCCAGTGCGCTGCCACAGGAAGAGGAGCCGCTGAACGTCGCGATCGACAGCAGCGGAATGATCTTCGTGGGAGAGGATGCCGTGCCGCAAGGCCAGCTGGGGGCGGCGCTGGCTGCCGCGAGCGAAGGCGCGGCCTGCAACCAGCGCGAAGTGATCCTGCGCGCGGATCGTTCGCTCGATTACGGGCTGGTGATGGGCGTGATGGGCGAATTGAACCGCATGGGCTGCAATTCGATCTCGCTGGTCACCAACAGTTCAAGCGAATCGCTCTAGCGCTCGGCAGTTGATGCAGGCGAAATCCTCCCTGGGCCTCGATGCCGTAGCGCTGATTATCGCAGGCGCGCTGCATCTGGCCCTGGTCGCGCTGCTGCTGGTGCAGGGCCTGACGCGCGATCCGATCCCTGTGCCCGAGCGGATTACGGTCAATTTCGCCGAAGAAGTCGGGATGACGTCCGCCACACCCGATCCAGTGCCGGAATCGGCGGCCTCCGTGGCCCCGGAACTGGGCGAGGCCGCGCCTCCGCCGATCGAATACACGCCTCCCCCTCCGATGCCGGAACGGCGGGCGGCCCCCACGCCTACCCCGCGCGAAACGAGGCGTCCCGTGCAGCGGACCGAGCAGCGCCGGGAGACTCGTACTACCCCGACGCCGGCACGGCAGGAGCCTCCGCGCGAAACACGCCGCAGTGGCGGCAGCCGCGTGGGCGACGATTTTCTTGCCGGGCAGGGCAATTCCACGACCACCAGCGAAACGCGCATCCCCGCATCGCAAATCGGCGCGAGCGCGCAGGCAAGCATCCAGGCGGCTTTCATCCGCCAGATCAGGCCGCACTGGAGCGCGCCTTCGGGCGTCGATGTGGAGCAGCTGGTCACGCTGCTGGACTTCGATCTCAACCCCGATGGAAGCCTGAAGGGGCGTCCTCGAGTAAGGGACCAACTCGGCGAGACGGAAGCTAACCGAGCACAAAAACAGCTTCATGCCGAACGCGCGATAAGGGCTGTGCAGCTTGCCGCGCCCTTCGATTTGCCACCCGAATACTATAATGCCTGGAAATCTGTTCGTGGCGCCAGATTCGATAGGAACCTGTGATTATGAAGAACCTCCTTTTCATCCTGGCTCTTGCGCTTGCATCCCCCGCAATAGCGCAAAATGAAGATCTGGGCACGGCACCCCCCGTTGGCGGAGAAGTCGAAACGGTCGAAACGGCTGACAGCGCCACCGAGGAAACCGACGGGATCAGTTTCACCGTTACCGACGAAAACGCGCTCGATAACCTCGCGCTCGCCATCCCCGCCTTTGCCGCGGACCGCGACGTGCCGACCGCTGCCAATGCGCGCGGTACCGCAGCGCTGGGCGAGGAACTCGCCCGCGTGGTCACTGCCGATCTGCAGAACAACGGCCTGTTCGCGCCGACCGGGCCGGATGCCTTGCCCAAGCCCAGCTATCCGCAGATTACCGATCCCGTGTGGGGTACGTGGAACGTGCGCAGGGCAGAGATGCTGGTGCAGGGCTACGTCCGCTCTCGCCCAGACGGCAAGCTGATCGTCGGCTGCTACCTGTACGATGTGGCCCTGCGCGATGAACTGGTCCGCTCCGGCTGGGTCGTCCCCCCGTCGGACTGGCGCCGTGCGGCGCACAAATGTGCCGACCTGATCTATTCGCGCCTGACCGGCGAAAGCCCGTTCTTCGACAGCCGGATCGCCTATATCGCTGAGACCGGCCCCAAGGATAACCGCACCAAGCGGCTGGCGATCATGGACAGCGATGGCGCCAATCACCGTTTCATCACCACGGGCCGCGCGACCGCGCTTACCCCGCGCTATTCGCCCGATTATCGCAAGCTGATGTACCTCAGCTACGTCGATGGCAATCCGCGCATCTACATCTACGATATCGGCACCGGCCAGCAGACGCTGGTGACGCAAAGCGCCAACCCGACCTTCGCCCCGCGCTGGAGCCCCGACGGGCGCTGGGTGCTCTATTCGATGGCGGTCAATGGCAATACGGACATTTATCGCGTCTCCGCCAATGGCGGGCAGAGCGAACGGCTGACCGATGCGCCGGGTATCGACGTGGGCGGATCCTACTCGCCCGATGGCAGCCGGATCGTGTTCGAAAGCGATCGTTCTGGCAGCCAGCAGATCTACATGATGAACGCAGACGGATCGAACCAGCGCCGGATCAGCTTCTTCGGCGGGCGTGCGGCAACGCCCGAATGGAGCCCGCGCGGCGACCAGATCGCGTTCACCTATATTCCGGGCGATTTCAACGTCGCCACCATGAGCCCGAGCGGCGGCAATTTCCGCAAGCTGACCGATGGCTGGCAGGACGAGGCCCCGACATGGGCGCCCAATGGCCGCGTGCTGCAGTTCTTCCGGACGGAGCGCAACACGGGCCGCACCGCAATCTACCAGGTCGATCTGACCGGCGACAACCTGCGCCGCCTGCCGACCCCGGTCGATGCATCAGACCCGGCATGGGGTCCAATCCTGCCGTGAGACGTTGCCAGTATTACACTTGATTTCGTGGGGTCGCACCGACGAACATGAAGGCACTTTTGTGAGGAGAGACCTATGAACGCGCGTATCAGCTTTGCGATCGTCCTTGCCACCACCGTGTCGCTTGCGGCCTGCAAGTCGCCCGCTCCCGAACAGCTGCCGCCCGAGCCGGGCGTGAGCCAGCCGGGTAATGGCGGCAATAATGGCCCGGGCTACGGCGAGGGGACGCAGGAACACTTCGTCAACGCCGTGAACGGCCAGAACGTGATCTACTTCGATACCGATCGCTACAATATCGACACTGCCGATGCGGCTGCGCTGCAGACCCAGGCGCAGTACCTGTCGCAATATCCGAATGTCACCGTCACGATCGAAGGCCATGCCGATGAGCGCGGCACGCGCGACTATAACCTCGCGCTGGGCGAACGCCGTGCCAATGCGGCCAAGAACTACCTCGTCAGCCTCGGCATTGCGGCCAACCGCATTCGCACCGTGAGCTTTGGTGAGGAACGCCCGGTCGCCACGGCCTCCACGCCTCAGGCATGGGCGCAGAACCGTCGCGCGGTGACGGTTGTGATCAACTAGGCGTAAGTCTTGCGAACAAAGAGGGCGGGCGTCCGGACCGGGCGTCCGCCTTTTTATTTTCGCCCAGCCCCCCGCACCTTGCGGCATCGTGCAGGGCCCCTAAACTAGACCAATGGCAAAACCGCGCAGATCGAACGACTGGGGTTTCCCCCGCTGGCGGGGCTATGGCTCCTCTCGCGAGGCGACAACGGTGCGGCTATGCGATCGCCATGGATGCGAGGAGCCGGGCGATTGCCCCGCACCCAAGGCGCCCAATAGCCCGGATCGCTGGTATTTCTGCCAGAAGCACGCGGCGGAATATAATTCCAAGTGGGACTATTTCGAAGGGCTGGAAAAGGCCGAGGCCGAAGAACGCGCGCGCAACGAACGGCGCGACAACGCGGGCTATGCCGAGGCTTCGCATTATGGCTGGGCCGGATCGGGTGATGGATCGCGCTCGGCGGACGAGATGCGCGCACTCGACGCGCTGGAGCTGGAAGCCAATGCGGATTTCGCCGCGATCAAGCGTGCGTGGCGCGAAAAGGCCAAGACCGTGCACCCGGACGTGAAGCCGGGCGACAAGGAAGCCGCCGCCGAGTTCCAGAAGCTGCAGCTGGCCTACGAAGTGCTCAAGGCTGCCGAAGCGCGCAGAGAGTGGCAGGGGTGAGTAGCCCGTTTTATGAGCTACTGGGTTTCTCTCTTCCTTCGGGGAGTTGGGCAAATTGGTTCGCCGGCTTGGCTTCAACTTCAGCAGTTGTCGTGGCACTTTCCGCTCAGTGGATCGCTGATTGCCGACGGAAGGCCGACATAGACCGGGATGAGAAGAACCAAGCGCTGCAAATAGCTCGGAAGCTTTTGGGCGTACTAAATTCATCGCATGATATTTATCGACATTTTTGGGTTGCACCGGATCCAAGATTTCTAGGTATCGATGGAAAAGTGGAACGGTGGCGATCTACCTTCCCGCTAATTGGGGTTGAGCTTGATCCAAGTCTTGCGCTGAACGAGGCGCAGATCAATTTTCTGATGCGATCTCAAGAAGCAGATTTACTAATGCGCGCCCATCGCGAGTTTGGTCGTTATCAAAGTCTAATTTCGACAGTTCATGAATATGCGAATACATACAGACTCATGCGGGACAACGGACCGTCGCCCAATTCTGTATCAGGTGGTGTGATGTCGGCCAACCTGACCAAAGATCAGGTTATGGCAATGATGCCTCGTGTTGCGACGATGGAAGGATTGATTACTAGCATTCGTGAAAGCTCCCTTGAGAATGTCCGGGAAGCTTGGGAAAATTTGAACCACTATGACCGTGCTATGCAAAAGAAATATGGCAAGAGCCTCGTTACTTTTGGCTGGGACGATAAGGTCGGCTCAATGGATGATCTAGGCAAAGAGCTGCCTAGAAATTAGCCGCCGGCTCCTATGGTTCTACACCTAAGCCTAGAGCGAATGGTAGGGGTGACGCCATGTCGGCGCCACCCGCTTTCGATCCGAGTTAGACCGCCTCCAGTGCCTGGTCGAAGTCCGCGATCAGGTCTTCGGCATCCTCGATCCCGATGCTGATCCGCACCAGCGCGTCCGAAATGCCGAGTTGCTGGCGGCGCGCATGGGGCACAGAGAGGTGCGTCATGCTGGCGGGATGGCTGGCGAGCGTTTCCGTCCCGCCCAGGCTGACCGCCAGCTTCGCGACCTTGAGCGAGTCGAGGAAGCGGAAGCATTCCTCTTCGCCGCCCTTGATGAACAGCGAGAAGGTGGAGCCTGCGCCAAGGCAGTGGCGGTCGTAGATGTCCTGCTGGCGGGCATCCTCGATCATGCCGAGATAGCCGAGCCCGTCGACCTTGGGGTGCTGCTTCAGGAATTCGCACACCTTGGCCGCGTTCTCGCCCGCGCGCTGCATCCGCAGTTCCACGGTTTCGAGGCTGCGCAGCAGCATCCACGCGGTGTTCGGGTCGGCGATGCCGCCCATCGTGTTGCGGATCATGCGGACGGGGTTCATCCACTTTTCATCGCCCGCGATGGAGCCTGCGACGAGGTCGGAGTGTCCGCCGACATACTTGGTCAGCGAATAGCACACGATGTCCGCGCCGTGCTCCAGCGGACGCTGCCACAGCGGGCCGAGGAAAGTGTTGTCGATCGCGATCGGGCAGTCGGCGGGAAGCGCAGCATTGCGTGCGTCGCGCACCATCTCGACATCGACCAGCGCATTGGTCGGGTTGCCGGGGCTTTCGAGGTAGATCATGCTGACCTTGCCGCCATTCTCGCTCGCCATGTCCTTGGCCTTGGCGAGCACATCGTCGAACTGCTCGCGCGTGGCGCCCGCGGGGAAGTCGATATACTTCACCCCGAACTTGGCGAGGATCTTGGCGACGAAGCCTTCGGAGGCGGCATAGAGCGGGCCCGAGTGGACGATCACGTCGCCTGCGCTGCAATAGGCCATCATCATCACGCAGATGGCGGTCATCCCGCTGGAGAAGCACAGCGCGTCTTCTGCGCCGTCCCAGATCGCCAGCCGGTCTTCCAGGATTTCCTGGTTCGGCCCGTTGAAGCGCGAATAGACGAGGCCTTCCGCCCCGCCTTCGCGCAGGCCGGTAATGCCTTCGAAGTGGCGCTTGCCCGCAGCCGCGCTTTCGAAGGCGAAGGTGCTGGTCAGGAAGATCGGTGCCTTGAGCGAGCCTTCGGACAGCGCCGGATCGTAACCGTGGCCCATCATCAGCGTGGAGGGCTTCATCTTGCGGCCTTCGATCTTGGTGATCTCGGGCTTCGGCTTGCGGCGCGGAGTGGGGGTTTCGACGGAATCGACGGCGTCGGTCATACAGACGGCCTCCTCAAATGCGCCCCCAGGAAGGCGGGGGCTCGGCTTTCGAGGCAGGGCCGGAGGCGGCCCGTTCCTAACCTCCGCAGGAACGCATCTCCACCGGCTGCCGGTTTTCGAACGCGCCACTACCGCCGACGGTTTCTGCGATCAACTCCTCTCAGGCGAAGATCGCGGCGATCCCCCATACGACCACCACGATCAGGAAGGCCCCGATCACATCGAGCGCGAGCCCTGCGGTAACCATCCGCCCGATCCTGATCCGGCCGGTCGACCACGCAATCGCGTTGGGCCCGGTACCGGCGGGCAGCATGAAGCCCCAGCTCGCTGCGAAGGCGACGGGGATGGCGAGCAGTTCGGGCTGCACGCCCAGCGCGACGATCAGGCTCGCGACTACCGGTACGATGGCAGAGGCGGTGGCGACATTGCTGGCAAATTCGGTGATCAGGATCACCATGGCCACGACGCACAGCGCGACCAGCAGAAGCGGCACGGCGGAGAGCGGCAAGAGCGCGTCACCCAGCCACGTGGCCAGACCGCTCGCCGTCATGCCCGCCGCAAGCGCCAGCCCGCCACCGAACATCATGATGACGCCCCACGGCGCGCGGTTCGCTTCCTCCCAGTTGAGCAGGGCGCGGCCCGTCCCGTCGGGCAGCAGGAACAGCGCGAGGCTGGCCGCGATGGCGATGGTGCCATCGGTCAGCGATCCTTCGGGCAGGATCGGCCCCAGTAAAGGCTGGCCCATCCACAGCAGGAAAGTGATCGCCACCACGGGCACCAGCCGCTTCTCTGGCGTGCTCCAGCTGCGCTCGACCGGGATGGCTGCTCGTGCCGCGCTGGCATCGAAGCTGTGCGCTCCCACGCGCTGCACGCGGGCGATGATGAATGCGGCGAGCGGAATGCCCAGGATCACCACCGGCAGGCCATACAGCGTCCACTGCGCGAAGCTGATCTGCACGTCGATTGTCTGGTCGAGCAGGCCTACCGCAATCGCGTTGGTCGGGGAGCCGACCAGCGTGCCAAGCCCGCCGATGCTGCACGCAAAGGCAATGCCCATCGGCAGCGCGCCCGATAATCCTTCGGTGGATGGCAGTTCTGCACTGCCGACATCACCCGCCGCCAATACAGCCAGCGCGACGGGCATCATGATGAGTGCGGTCGAGGTGTTGGAGATCATCATAGAAAGGATTGCCGCACTCGCCATGAAGGCCAGCAGCAGGCGCCCCGGCCCCGCACGAGGACCGACAAGCCGCAGGATGCCGAGCGACAGCCGCCGGTGCAGGCCGACCCGCTCGATGGCAAGGGCGATGAAGGCGCCGCCCAGCAGCAGGAACAGGATCGGCGAGTAATAAGCGCTGGCAGTCGCTTTCGCGTCCATCACGCTGGCAAAGGGAAGGACGAGGAAGGGCATCAGCGCGGTCGCCGTCAGTGGCAGGGCCTCGGTAATCCACCATGCCGCCATCAGCGCGACCAGGCCGGCCACGATCAGTCCTTCGCGGCTCAGCCCGTCCGGTGTCGGCGCAAATATCGCCAGCAACAGGGCGATCACGCCCACGACAAACCCGACGATCCGTATCATTCCACCTCTCCCGCGAAGATTGATACGCGTTCGTCAGGCGGCGACAAGGGGGCGTTGGCGATGATCCCAACACCGCGTTCAGCTACGATTTAGCGCGATCCCCTAAAAGGCTGTTCATGAAAAGACGTATTTTCCTGACAGGCCTTGCGACGACAGCATTGGTAGCCACCGGGGTGGCCGTTGCCCCGCTCGCTGCGCAGTCCGAACGTTCGACTTGGTCGATCGGGCCGATCATCAAGGGCAAGAACCGTTCGCACCGCATGCCTGCAACGATGCAGCCTACGCGCGAAGGGGCCAGTTTCGACTTTCCTTATCCCACGCCGAGGGCAGGCCATGTCCACTACGTGACGACCCGCAGCGGTTCGCTCGCCAATGCGAAGCGGATCGTCATGCGCTATCGGATCGACGCGGCACCGGGCACGCGCTTCGTGCCAGAGGAAGACCCGCACAACCAGGCCGTCCTGTCGCTCTACTTCCAGCGCGCGGGCGACAGCTGGACGATGCGCACGCCGCGCTATCGCTGGTATTCGCCGGCCAACCAGCTTGTCCCGCTGACGCCGGGCACGCACGAGATCGCGATCGATATGGACGAGGAGTGGATTGCGATGACGCATGAGAAGCGGTCCGCCATTCCGCAGGATTTCCGCATGGCAACCGCCCGCGCAGGCACCATCGGCTTCACCTTCGGGTCGGCCTCGCTGCGTGGCCATGGCGTTTATGCCACCGGTCCGGCGCGGTTTACCTTGCTCGACTTCCGCGTCGAATAGCGCGGGTACTCACTCGGGCAGATCGATGCTCCTGACACGCCAGCGTAATTGCTCTTCGCTGGCACCGGGCACATCGTTGACGCGGCTGAGCACGATCTCGCCGTCTAGTTCCTGCCCGTTCGAGCCGGTGATGGTGACGGGCGCCGTGTAATAGATGGTCCCCGCCGCGCCTTCGATCATACCCTTTGGCGAGGCGACCGTAATTTGCCCGAACCCGTCGAACTGGGCTGCGAATTGCGCCTTGGTCATGCCACGGCGTGCGTCTTGCCGCAGCAGATCGTAAGCCTGGTCGAATTCCTTGAGCTCCAGCGCGCGGATGAAGGAGAGCAGCACATTGCGCGCGCCCCTTTCGCCGCGTTCGGCCTCGCCAGCCAAGGGGGCGGGGGTCAGGTCGGGCGCGCCATCGGTCACGCCGCTCTCCGGTTGCGCGTTGTCGGGCGAAGCGGAGGCGTCATCTTCGGCAGGTGGTGCGTCAGACCCTGTCGCGCCTGCCTCATCCTCTATCGGAGGGGAGGGTGCCGGAGCCTTGGCGGCATCGCAGGCAGCCAGCGAGATTGTGGAGAGACCCATGCAAAGGGCGGCGAAACAGCGTGCAGTGTTCATGCGAATCCAATCCGCTACCGCCCGCCAGGGTTCCGCCGCCCCATTGCAGCTATCCGATTGCAAAAGTTTACTTAGGGGCCAGCACCATCAGCATCTGGCGGCCTTCGAGCCGCGGGAAGGCTTCGACCTTGGCGATTTCTTCGACATCGTCCTGCACGCGGCGCAGCAGGTCCATCCCGATCTGCTGGTGCGCCATTTCGCGCCCGCGAAAGCGCAGGGTGACTTTCACCTTGTCGCCGTTCTCGATGAACTTGTTCACATTGCGCATCTTCACGTCGTAATCGTGCGTGTCGATGTTCGGACGCATCTTGACCTCTTTAATGTCCTGCGTCTTCTGCGTCTTGCGCGCGAGGTTGGCTTTCTTCTGCGCTTCGTAGCGGTGCTTCCCAACATCGAGGAACTTGCACACGGGCGGATCGGCGTTTGGCGACACCTCGACGAGGTTCAGGCCAACTTCGGCAGCGCGTTCGATCGCATCGCGCGTGTTGAGGACACCGATATTCTCCCCGGTATCATCGATGACGCGGACCTTGGGGCTCTGGATAAAATTGTCGTAGCGCGGGCCGCTCTTGGTCGGCGGCTGGAGGGAACGACGGGGGGGGCGTGCTATGGGATGCTCTCCTGATTGATTGATAAACGAGCGCCGTATTTAGGGATTTTTGCGCGGCTGCGAAAGGGTCCTCGCGATTACTTGCGCGATTTCCCTTTGAGCGAAGCGATTATGCAGCGTGTTGTTCCGCCCGCCACAGGGGCAGGCGCACCAGCCGGCCGCGTACGGCACAGGCGGCTTCGATCCTGTCGGCGGGGCTTAGTGCACGGCGAATCGCAGCATGGCCCGCGTCCATTCCACCGGTGAACGTCCCGAATGCGGGCAGGACCATGCGCGGTTCGCGGCTGTCGCTGCGCGCAATCACCGCGCAGGGGCGGCGGATGCGGCGTCCGCGCACGGTCACGTCAAGCTTGGGGTGCCAGTGGCCGGAGAGCTCGCGCCGCGTTTCGCCCGGCTGGGCCTCGTGTCGGCAGACGATCCCGCCGATCTCCAGTTCTTCGTGCAGCGTGCCCCCGCAATTCGTTGCGGCCCAGGCTGCGTCGGACGGACCGTCGTGGTTGCCGGTGATCCAGCTCCACTCGACCCGGGCAGTGAGGGCGCGGAGCATGTCGCACGCGACATCCTCCAGCCGTGTGGCCCCTTCCGCATCGTGGAAATTGTCGCCCAGCGTTACCACCCGCTGTGCCCCGGTTTCCTCGACCCCCTGCGCCACCCGCTCCAGCGTGGCGCGGCTGTCATAGGGCGGTAGCGGCTGGCCATGCTGCGCGAAAAAGCTGGCCTTTTCCAGGTGCAGGTCGGCCACGAACAGCGTCTTCTCGTCCGGCCAGTAGACCGAGCGATCGCTCCGCAAGAGCAATTCCGTTGTGCCGAACGAAAGGGGAACCATTGGCCCCACTTGCCCTGTCCCGACGGGCTTGGCAAGGGATGGCAATCCCCCCCTCGCAACCCAGAGAAGAGCATGTCCGACTGGTCAGCCCAAACGCAAGAAGCCCGCAACTGGTTCGAAAGCCTGCGCGATTCGATCTGTGCCGAATTCGAAGCGATCGAGCGCGAGGCGGGATCGGAGGCCAGCTTCGAGTATACCCCATGGCAGCGGGAGGAGGAGGGGAACGAGAGCCCCGGCGGCGGCGTGCAGGGCCTGATGAAGGGGAAGGTTTTTGAAAAGGTCGGGGTCAACGTTTCGACCGTACAGGGCACGTTCGCGCCCGAGTTCGCCAAGACGATCAACGGGGCACAAGACGATCCGCGCTTTTCGGCGACCGGCATCAGCCTGGTCGCGCACATGGCCAACCCGCATGTGCCCGCCGTGCATATGAACACACGTTTCCTGGTTACCGGCAAGGCTTGGTTCGGCGGCGGGGCGGACCTCAACCCCCCGATCCCCTACGAAGAGGATACCGAGGGATTCCACGCCGCCTTCCGCGCTGCCTGCGCAAAGCACAACCCCACCTATTACGAGCGCTTCAGTAAATGGGCGGATGACTATTTCTATATCCCGCACCGCGGCGTGAATCGCGGGGTCGGCGGGATTTTCTACGACCACCTCGAATGTGCGGACGAAGCGGGGTTTGCGCGTAATCTCGATTTCACGCAGGATGTCGGGCGGACGTTTCTGGAAGTGTTCCCCAAGCTCGTCCGGCGGCGGATGGATACCGAGTGGAACGATGAGGACAAGCGCCGCCAGCTGGAATGGCGCGGCCGCTATGCCGAGTTCAACCTGGTGTACGACCGGGGAACGCTGTTCGGCCTCAAGACGGGCGGCAATGTCGATGCGATTCTCATGAGCCTGCCACCCGAAGCAATTTGGACGTAGCGCGGCCCGGTATCGGTCGAGGCTGAGCCCGTTGCCTTGCGAAAAACAGGCATGGGTAAAAACACGCAATCTTAACCATCGTATTTGTACTTGGTGGACCGTCGTTGCGCATTTTGGCCCTCGGCATTCTTCGAGGGCGATACTTTGCGTGTACTGACTTGCCTCTTTTACGAACATAACCTCGCGCTGGTAGCGCTCGCAGCGCTGCTGTGCATGATCGGTTCGTACGTTTCCGTACAGCTGTTCCGCAGGACGATCGACGCACGCGGGGGATCCCGCTTCCACTGGTGCTTCCTGGCCTCGGTCTGTGCGGGCTCCTCGATCTGGGGGACGCACTTCATCGCCATGCTGGGCTACCAGCCGGGTGTGCCGGTAACCTTCCATGCGTCGCTGACTATCGTTTCGGCTGTCATCGCTATTGGCGGGGTGGGGATCGGCCTGCTCCTCTCATGCCTGCGCAACCGCTGGGTTGCCGCAATCTGCGGCGGCGGAACCATCGGTCTGGCGATTTCCGCGATGCATTATGTCGGCATGTTCGCCTACCGGGCCGACGGGATCGTCGAGTGGCGTCCGGGCTATGTCGCCGCGTCGCTCGTGTTTGCGGTAGTATTCGGCGCGCTTGCGATCGACCGGCTGCGTTTGCACAATCGTTCATCGGCCACGCTGGTTGCGACCGCATTGCTGGTCCTGGCAATCGTCATGCTGCACTTCGTCGGTATGGCAGCGTTCTCGGTCACGCCGATCGCGGATTTCGGAAGTGGCCCGCAGAGCGACGTGTTCTTTGCCATGGCAGCGGCGATTGCGATGGCCGCCTTGCTGATCGTAGGGACGGGCGTTTCGACCTATCTCGTCGAAATGCGCACGCGTGTCGATGCGCAGGACCAGTTGCACCATATCGCGATGCACGATGCGCTGACGGGCCTGGAAAACCGCCATGCCTTTAACGGTAAGCTGCGCCGGCGCTGCCAGCGGCTGGCCCGGGGTGGCCCGCCCTTTGCCCTGCTGATGGTGGATCTCGACCGGTTCAAGCCCGTGAACGACACGCTCGGCCACCCTGTCGGCGACCGCGTCCTAAAGGCAGTCGCAGCGCGCCTGCAGACGGCGGTGCGGGAAAACGACATGGTCGCGCGCATCGGCGGAGACGAATTCGCGATCATTACTGATGGTCTCAGCGATCCGCAAATCGCCGGTCACCTGGCGGAACGGATCGTCGATGTCCTGTCACGCCCCTTCGTCGTCGGAGGGCAGGTTGCCGAAATCGGGGCGAGTGTCGGCATCACTCTGGCGCCCGCCGATGGTAGCGATGCCGAAAGCCTGAACCAGCAGGTGGACGTGGCCCTGTACCATGCGAAGCACGAGGGACGCGGAAGGCACAGCTTCTTCGATCCTTCGCTGACCGAGACCCTGCGCGAACGCCGGCAACTGGAGCAGGATCTGCGCCGCGCCTGCATGCGCGATGAGTTCGAGGTTCATTTCCAACCCGTGCTGGATACCAAGACCCGCAAGTTTATCGGCGCAGAGGCGCTTGTGCGGTGGAAGAGCACCGATCGCGGCGAAGTACCGCCGACGGTATTCATTCCCGTGGCGGAAGAACTGGGCCTCGTTTCCCACATCGGTGCGCTGGTGCTGGATAAGGCGTGCGAGCAGGCGGTCACCTGGCCCGAGGACATCACGGTCGCGGTGAATGTCTCGCCTGTCCAGATGATGGGCGGCAGGCTGGCGAGCAATATCGCGCAGGCGCTGCACCGGACTGGTCTGGCACCGCACAGGCTGGAAATCGAGATCACGGAAACGGCACTCGTTGCCGACGACGAGCTTGCGCTCACGGCATTGCAGGAGGTTCGCAAACTGGGCGTCAAGATTTCGCTCGACGATTTCGGGACCGGCTATTCCTCGCTCAGTTACCTCCACCGTTTCCCGATCGACCGGATCAAGATCGATCGCAGCTTCGTGAACCAGCTTCCGGGCGACCCGGGCAGCGCCTCCATCGTCAGGGCCATCGCCCAGCTGGGCGAAAGCCTGAAGCTGGAAGTGACCGCGGAGGGGATCGAGACCGACGAGCAGTTCGATTACGTCGCCCAACACGGCTGCGGCAACATGCAGGGCTATCTGTTCAGCAGGCCCGTGGATGCGGCAAGCGTCGCGAAACTCTTCGCGGATGCGGCCCCGCGTCGTTCGGCCGCCTGAGGAACCCCATATGCCAATTCAGCGCCTTTTCTACACCAGCAGGATCGTGGAATCCGATGCATCGCGCGGAGTCTCGATCGCTCGCGAAATTGCGCAGACCAGTGCCGCTCGTAACGCGGCGGTCGGGTTGACCGGTTCGCTTGCCTTTATCGACGGACACTTCATCCAGGTGCTGGAAGGCCAGCAGGGCCCGATCGAGGCGACTTTCGAGCGCATCTGCTGCGATTTCCGCC
The DNA here is from genome assembly GCF_964222115.1 of Alteriqipengyuania sp. NCBI lineage: Bacteria > Pseudomonadati > Pseudomonadota > Alphaproteobacteria > Sphingomonadales > Erythrobacteraceae > Alteriqipengyuania > Alteriqipengyuania sp. Next base: position 98,063 of record NZ_CAXQBM010000012.1, on the reverse strand, counting down.
ACTGCGAACTCAAACTGATCGATCTCCAGACCGTGCCCGAACGGCAATTCGCCGAATGGGGCATGGCCTGCCTTGTCGACGAAGACGGGTGCGCGGTCGACCGGCATGCCGCGCTGGCCGAAATCAAATTGCTCGCCACACTCAATGCGCGCGAGGCAATGGTGCATATGCGGGACCTGCTCGATGCAGGAGATAGCGCGGCTCTGGCCGCGTGAATACTCTGCGGCCGGGGCGACCCATCGCTATTCCTCAGGCGCGTAGACCCTTACCCAGTCGACCATCATGGCGACATCTCGGGCCTTGATCCGGTCGACCGTGGCTTGCGGCAGCCCGTTATACGGCTCTTCGATCCCGTTGGTCTTGAACGGATAGGCTCCGCCAAGCGCGAAATTGAGGATCAGGTGCTTCGGATTGTCGAAGGACCACTTGCCGTAATGTTCCACCATCGGGCGCGTCACGCGGTACAGCGTGTGGCCATCAACCTGGAACAGCATTTCGTCCTCGGTCCACTCGACCGCGTAGACGTGCCAGTCGGTCACGTCCTCGCCTTCTTCGAAGAAGTACTTGTTCACCAGCGGCGTTTCGCCGGAATAGCCGGGGCCGTGTAGCGCGACGCCGATCCAGTCCTTCTCGCCCACATATTCCATGATGTCGATTTCGCCGATTTCGGGCCAGCGACCGTTGCCGAGCATCCACCAGGCGGGCCACACGCCTTCGGCATCGGGCAGCTTCAGGCGCGCTTCGGCGCGGCCATAGGTGAAGTCGTGCAGACCCTTGGTCTCCACCCGGCCCGAGATGAAATCCGCCTTGCGTTCGGCATGGGGGTCCACGCCCGGCTTATAGACGGGGCGAAGCATCAGCGCGCCGCCATCGGCGCCCTCCGCATCATCGACAATCTGGATGACTTCGGGCGAGTCGAGATAGGCCTGCTGCTCGTTATTGACCCAGAAATCCGTGCCGATGACGATCCACTTGTCGCGATCCAGCTCGGCCTCGTTGAATTCATCCGCCCAGACCAGCACTCGCTCGGTCGGCTCGTGCGCAACGGCTGGCGTGTATGCGAGGCAGGTAGCAGCAGCGAGCCCTGCCAGACAGGTGCGGATCATCAATTCTCTCCCTCTCGTTGTTAACGTTCTCATTGCACGCGATGAGGCGTTTGGCCAGCCCTTCGGCGTTGGAACCGTGCCCCCGGCGCGAACGCACCATTGACGTAGGCGGGGCGAGTGCCGTTAAGGCTGTGGCACGCATCGTCATGCGACGCGTTGGGTCGACAAGAGTTCAGTTTCCGGAGATTTCGATGTTTCGTGCCACCGCCATTGCTGCCGCCGCACTTTTGGTCTCTGCCTGCACGACCACGGAAGGAGGCACGGCCTCGATGGCGGAGCGCCAGGCGTTGGTCCCCCCGATCCTGACCACCGCCCAGGCGATGGACGACCAGACCTTTGCCCGGCCCCAGGTGGCGCGGGTGACGCATGTCGCGCTCGATCTCGACCTCGATTTCGACGCCAACCGGGTCGGCGGCACGGCTGCACTCGATATCCTGGCGGCTCCTGGCGCGCGGGAGATCGTGCTGGACAGCATGATGCTGGAGATTGCCAGCGTCACGGATCGCGCGGGCAATCCCCTGCCCTTCACGATCGGTGACCTGGATCCGGCCAAGGGCGCGCCTTTGACGATCCAGCTCAATGGCGCCGACCATATCGTTATCACCTACCAGGCACCCGCAGATGCAACCGCGCTGCAATGGCTGACGCCCGAGCAGACCGAAGGCGGTGTGCACCCCTTCCTGTTCAGCCAGGGGCAGGCGATCCTCAATCGCACATGGATCCCGACGCAGGACAGCCCCGGCATCCGGCAGACGTGGGAGGCGCGGATTACCGCGCCCAAGCCGCTCGATGTCGTGATGAGCGGCGTTCTGCAGGGCGATCCGGAGGAGATCGGTAACGGGCGCCGCGCCTTTCATTTTCTGATGGACAAGCCGGTGCCGCCGTACCTTATCGCAATTGCTGCGGGCGACATTGATTTCAAGGCGACCGGCCCGCGTTCGGGCGTCTGGGCCGAGCCTGCGACTCTCGATCGTGCTTGGCGAGAGGTCAACGATACCGAAGAACTGATCGAAGCTGCGGAATCGCTCTACGGTGCCTATCGCTGGGGCCGCTACGACATGATCGTGCTGCCGCCGTCCTTCCCCTATGGCGGCATGGAAAACCCGGTGATGACCTTCCTCACCCCGACCTTCATCGCGGGCGACAAGTCTAACAACGGCCTCGTCGCGCATGAGCTGGCGCACAGCTGGTCGGGCAACCTTGCCACCTATGCGAGCTGGCGCGACGGGTGGCTCAACGAAGGTGTGACATCCTATTTCGAAAATCGCATCGTCGAGGAAGTCTACGGGAAGCAGCGGGCAGAGCAGGAATATGCGCTCAGCTACGCATCGCTGGCCGAGGGGATCGAGGAAGCCGGCGCCGACAACCCCAACACGGCCATGCGATCGCCGGATTCCATCAGTCCTTTCGAAACGCAGGGCGTCGCCATCTACGACAAGGGCACGGTGTTCCTTCGCACGGTCGAGAACGCGGTCGGTCGGGACAAGTTCGATGCGTGGTTGACCCAGTGGTTCGACAATCACGCGTTCGAGCCGGTGACTTCGGAAATGTTCCTCGCCGATCTGCGCGCAAACCTGACGGGTAGCGACACGGCACTGGAACAGGGCCTGATACTGGACGAATGGGTCTACGGCACCGGCCTGCCCGCGAATGCGTGGAAGCCCGATCCGCAGGCTTTCGCGGCCGTGGATGGTGCGGTTGCCGCCTATCGGGCGGACGGAACCCTCCCGGTCGCCAGCACGTGGGCTGGCTGGACTGCGGCGGAACAGCGGCGTTTCTTGGAGGAACTGCCCGAGGAACTCTCGGACAATCAGCTCGCCACGCTCGATAGCAAGCTTGGCCTGTCGAAGACCGGCAACAACGAAGTGCTGTTCCTGTGGCTGGAGGCTGCGCTGCGCAACCAGTACGAACCCGCCGTACCGCAAGCCGAACGCTTCCTGGCGCGCGTCGGACGCAACAAGTTCGTGAGCCCGCTGTTCACCGCCCTGAATGAAAGCGCCTGGGGCAAACCCATCGCGCGCAGGATCTACGCGCAAACGCGCGGCGGTTACCATTCCTATACCCGCAGCAGGGTGGACGCGACGCTGGGCTACGATGTTGCCGCGGCGGATGGCAGCTGAAGTTGCCACTCACGCACGCGGCGCATTTTTTTGCGTTGCAATAGATGGTTGTTGACCGCACATTTCGGCAATGTTGCGGCAATACGAACTGGTAGAGCGGGTCAAGGCGTACGACCCTGACGCCGACGAGGCGATGCTCAACCACGCCTATGTCTACACCGTGCAGAAACACGGGACGCAGAAGCGCGCCAGCGGCGATCCCTATTTCAGCCACCCGGTCGAAGTGGCCGGGCTGATGACCGACCTCAAGCTGGACCAGGAGACCATCGCCACCGCGCTGCTCCACGACACGGTCGAGGATACGCTGGCGACCATTGACGATATCCGCGCCAATTTCGGGCCCGAGATCGCGCGTCTGGTCGACGGGGTGACCAAGCTTTCCAAGATCGAGGCGATGCCCGAGAACGAGCGTGCGGCGGAAAACCTGCGCAAGTTCCTGCTTGCCATGAGCGAGGATATCCGGGTGCTGCTGGTAAAGCTGGGCGACCGGCTGCACAACATGCGCACTCTGCATTTCATCAAGAACGAGGACAAGCGGCACCGCATCGCCCGCGAAACGATCGATATCTATGCGCCGCTGGCCGAGCGTATCGGCATGTACGAATATATGCGCGAGATGCAGTCGCTCGCCTTCGAGCACCTCGAACCCGATGCCTACGCGACCATCTCGGGCCGATTAGCGCAGATCCGCGAGCAGGAAGGCGCACAGGTTGATGCGATCGCGCTGGCGATCAAGCAGTCGCTGGCCGAGGCGGGGTTGAAGGTGGAAGTGAAGGGGCGCGAGAAGCAGCCCTTCTCGATCTGGCGCAAAATGGCCGAACGCCATGTCAGCTTCGACCAGGTGACCGATATCTTCGCCTTCCGCGTGCTGTGCGAAAAGCCGGAGGATTGCTACCGCGCGTTGGGCATCCTGCACACCACCTGGCAGTTCATCCCGGGGCGCTTCAAGGATTATATCAGCACGCCCAAGAACAACGGCTATCGCTCGCTCCACACCGCGCTGATCTACGAAGGGTCGATGCGGGTGGAGGTGCAGATCCGCACGCAGGAAATGCACCGGACCAACCATTTCGGGCTCGCCGCGCACTGGGCCTACAAGCAGGCCGACAAGCCAGACGGTCAGGTTGCCTGGCTGCGCGACCTGATCGAGATCGTCGATGCCAGCCACGATCCCGAGGAACTGCTCGAGAATACGCGGCTGGCGATCTACCAGGATCGCATCTTCGCCTTTTCCCCCAAAGGCGCGCTGTTCCAGCTGCCCAAGGGCGCGACGCCGGTCGATTTCGCCTTCGCCGTCCATACAGACCTGGGCGCACAGACCGTCGGCGCGAAGATCAACGGGCGGCACATGCCGCTTCGCACGCCGCTTTCGAATGGCGACGTGGTGGAGATCATCAAGGGCACCGATGTCGAACCGCAGCTGTCGTGGTTGGGCTTCGTCGTGACCGGCAAGGCGCGCGCCGCGATCCGCCGCGCGGTGCGCAACAAGGAGCGCGAAGAGGTCGCCGAGCTGGGCACCAAGCTTTATGACCAGATCGCCGCACGCACGCCCGCAAAGATCGGCAAGAAGGCCCTGCGCGAGGCGCTCAAGCGGCTCGACATGGAGGAAGAGGAAGACCTGATGTACGCCATCGGCGCGGCGCAGATCACCGATCACGAGGTGATGGAGGCGCTGGTGCCGGGGATCACGGCCGGGTTCGAGGAAGACCGCGACTGGATCAAGCGCAACAAGCAGGCAATCTCGATCCGCGGGATCAAGCCGGGCAATGCCTATACCTTGGCCGAATGCTGCCACCCCGTGCCGGGCGACCGGATCGTGGGCCTGCGCCGCAAGGGCGAGAGTGTGGAGGTGCACAACATCAACTGCCTGTCGCTGGCCGACGGGATCGATAATGACTGGATCGACCTCAATTGGGGCAGCCCGACGGGCTCGGCGATCGGTCGCCTGTCGGTCATCCTGTACGACCGGCGCGGCACCATCGCCGAAATGGCCAATATCGTGGCGCGCAACAATGCCGATGTACGCAGCCTGGAACAGGTGCGGGTGGAGAATCCCTTCGCGACTTACGAGATCGACGTGGAGGTGCAGGATCTGGCGCACCTGACCCGCGTGCTCAGCGCGTTGCGCGCCAGCGATGCGGTGGCGCGGGCAGACCGGATATGAGCGGCCTGCTGGGCTACGATCATGTGCAGCTTGCGATTCCGCCCGGCGGGGAAGACCGCACGCGTGCCTTCTTCGTCGACCTTCTCGGGATGCGCGAAGTGCCCAAACCCGATACGCTATCCCCGCAAGGATGCTGGTTCGAAGCGGTGCCGGTGTCGCTCCATATCGGCATCGATCCCGATTTCCGGCCCGCGACCAAGGCACATCCGGCTTTCCTGACCGACGATCTGGCGGGCCTGCGCGCGCGGCTGGAGAACGCAGGGGTTACTTGCCAGGACGACAAGCCGGTTCCCGGGTGCGTCCGCTTCTTTGCCGACGATCCCTTCGGCAACCGGCTGGAATTCGTGCAGCGGTTCTAGCGCCGCACGGCAGGATTTATTCTCCCTCGTCCATCAGTTCGAATGACCGCACGGGTACCGGGATATTGCAGATGTCAGCCCCACCAGCAGGCACGATGAAGAACGGATCGCGGCGGTTGGCGCGCGCCTCTGCGTAGGCTGCGAAGCTGGCGCTCTCGGTGGAGAGGTACTCAAAGCGAGGCTTTTCATTCTCCGGCAAGTCCGCGCCGATGCGGACAGACAGGATCGGGACGCGTCTGGCCGGGTCTTCGTAGAAGCCCAGCGGCCCCTTGCCGCGCGGCAGGTTGGAGAGGTGCTCCATCCCTTCGACGATGCGACCGACGAGCGCGATGTTGCGGTCCAGATGGCGCGGAGCGTGCCCGATCACGGTGTAAAGCTGTGAGGCGTCGCCGGTATCGGGCGAGTAGTTCCGGCCCACGCCGACCATGCCGTAGCAGTGGACGGGCCAAATATCGGACGCCAATTCCCGCCCAGCAGACGCGAGCGGCCAACCCGAACAAAACAAAGCGCCTCCCTCCGAGTAGGTATCCTCGCCCAGGATCGCACGGAGTCTCATCTTGATCCCGTACTCGGCGCTTCCTTCACCCTCAGCCAAGATCCGCGCAATGTCAGCTTCCGGTGTGCGTGCCATTAGCACATCGGTAATGTCGTCATTCGTGCTGACGTAATCCGCCTCGGTCATCACATTGAGGCCCTCGGGCACCGGCTTGGGATCGACGCCCATCTCCGGGTCGGGCTGGCCCCACTGGGTCACGTAGTTGTCCTGCACGCGCAGCACTTCGCTGCCGTCCCAGTATTCGGCGCGGGCGAGGGTGCGGATATTCTCGACCCATCCCTGGCTGAACGGCGCGCCGATCAGCTGGATCACCACTTTGCGCGCGTTGCCCTCGGCATCGGGGGCAAGCGTCATCACGACCAGATCTTCGGGGTCGATGGTCACCCAATCCTCGTACGGGGCAGCATCGACGATCTCGCCCGGAGATGGCGCTGCCGGGGTTTCGACATCCTGTGCGGTGGAGGTTGTGGCAAGCGCGAGCGCGAGTGCGGCGGCAGCGAGCGGGATGGTATGCTTCATGTCTGAAGGTTTGCCACCAAAACCTGCAAACACAAACCCCGCTCGTGCTGAGCTTGTCGAAGCACTGTACTGTCCTCGGGAGCAACCGCACAAAAGAAGGGCGGCCCTTCGACAGGCTCAGGGCGGGCGGATTTGGAAGATCAATCTCCGGTCATGTCTTCCAGCGCATGCATGTCCGCGTCGGACAGGCCGAAGTGATGGCCGATCTCGTGGATCACCACATGGCGCACGAGATGCTCCAGCGTCTCGTCCCCGCGCTCGGCCCATTCGTCCAGGATCGGGCGACGGAACAGGCGGATGCGGGTGGGCAGGTTGCCCGACATCTCGATGCTGCGTTCGGTCAGCGCATGGCCTTCGTACACGCCGGTCAGTTCGAAAGGGTTTTCCATCCCCAGTTCGCGAAGCGTTTCTTCGTCCGCGAAATCTTCGACCGTGAAAACGACATCGCCCATCTGCTCGCGGAAGGTGGCGGGGAGGGTGGCAATCGCCGCCCGGCCAAGTGCTTCCATCTCGTCCAGCGTTATAGGTGTACCGAAGCTGCGCATGGCCTTTGCTCTAGCGCGGACGCTGTGCCTTGCGAAGCATGAGTAACAAAGCTAGGGGCCTGCCCTTCCCAAGCGCTCAAGCTGCAAAGCAGTAGCGCGGACGGGAACGCGGAGCGGTGGCCGAGTGGTCGAAGGCGCACGCCTGGAAAGTGTGTATACGGTAACCCCGTATCGAGGGTTCGAATCCCTCCCGCTCCGCCACCTAGTCTGGTGATTTCCTTCAGACTGAGAATTTGGCCCGCAGGGCCGCGCACTTCGTTCGACCGGGCGGCGCCCTCTCGTCGGTCAGGATGGGAGCTCGAACAAGGCCGCTGCGCCCATTCCCCCGGCGGTGCACATTGATGCGACGACCCAGCGTGCGCCACGACGGCGGCCTTCGATCAACAGGTGCCCGACCTGGCGACTGCCGGTCATGCCGAAGGGATGGCCAAGGGCGATCGCACCACCATTCACGTTCATCCGCTCAGGATCGATCCCCAAAGCGTCCCGGCAATAGAGGCACTGGCTGGCGAACGCCTCGTTGATTTCCCACAAGTCGATATCGCCAACCTTCAGCCCGGCGCGATCGAGCAGCTTGGGGATGGCGAGCACCGGCCCGATGCCCATCTCCTCCGGCGCGCAGCCGACAGCCTGGAAGCCGCGATAGATGCCAAGGATATCGCGCCCTTCGGCTTCGGCCGTTGCGCGGTCCATCAGCACTTGGGCCGATGCTCCGTCCGATAGCTGGCTCGCATTGCCCGCCGTCACATATTGGCCTTGCGCGATTACTTCGCCATCCCGGAAGACCGGCTTGAGCTCGCTTAGCCGTTCGACCGTCGTGTCGGGGCGCACCCCTTCGTCAAGTGCAACCGTAACAACTTCTTCGCCAGTTACCTTATCGGCCTTGTCGCGGAGTTCGCGCGTGACCGTGATCGGGACGATCTCTTCGTCGAAAGCGCCGCATTCCATCGCGTGCGCCGCGCGCCGGTGGCTCTCGGCCGCAAATTCGTCTTGCGCCTCGCGTGTCACTCCATAGCGGTCGGCGACAACTTCCGCCGTCTCGATCATAGCCATGTAGGCGTGAGGCTGCTGCGCCATCGCCGAGATATTGCGCACAGGCCGGGGCGCCTGGGGAATGGCCAGGCTGACGCTTTCCATTCCGCCTGCGAGGCAGACATCGCAATCGTCCGCCATGATCGAGCGCGCGGCGATCGCCACTGCGGACAGGCCCGAGCCGCATTTGCGATCCATCGTGATCGCAGGGATTGTGATCGGCAGTTCCGATGCAAAGACGCACAGCCGACCGAGGTTCGACCCCTGCGAGCCGTGTTGCAGCGCCGTACCGAAATAAAGGTCATCTATCCGTTCGGGATCGATCCCTGCGCGCTCTACTGCGGCGCGCAAAACATGTCCGCCCAGAACGGGGGCCTCGGTCGCGTTGAACGATCCCCTGTTGGCACGACCGACTGCTGTGCGGGCGGTGGCGACGATGGCGGCTTCGCGCACGGTGAGTCTCCTCAGTATCCAGCTTCGGCCCAGCCGCGACCGTTCGCGGCGAGGTCTTTCAGGAGAGCGGAAGGCTGCCAGCGTGGCCCCAGGTCGGCACCTAGCCGTTCCGCCATGGCGACCACCCGGTCCAGACCCAGTTGTTCGCCCCAGTGCATGGGGCCGCCGCGATGGGCAGGAAAGCCATAGCCGTTGATCCATGCCACATCGATATCGCCCGCGCGCATCGCGATGCCTTCTTCCAGCTCGCGAGCGCCCTCGTTGACGATGGGCAGGAATAGCCGCGCGCGGATCTCGTCATCATCGAAGCTGCGCTGTTCGACACCGAGCTCGCGCGCGGCCTGCTGGATAATTGCAATTGCCTCTGGATCGGGCACACGCTTGCGATCGGAATAGCGATAGAAGCCAGCGCCACTTTTCTGGCCAAGCCGGCCGGCTTCCACCATTTTCTCGATAAGGGGGGAGAGCCGCTCTTCCGGAGGCAGAGTCTTTGCACGCACTTCGCGCACCAGTGCCGCAACATCGAGCCCGGCCATGTCGCGCATCGCCACCGGGCCCATCGGCATCCCGAATTCCTCGGCTACCCGGTCGATCTGTTCGGGCGAGGCGCCCTGTTCCATCAGGAACTCGGCCTGGCCGGTGTAGAATTGCAGGGACCGGTTGGCGATGAAACCGTCGCAATTACCCGCGACTACGCCAACCTTCCCGATGCGGCGGACGAGCGCCATGCCGCTCGCTACGGCATCCGGTGTGCTCGCCTCGCCGCGCACGACTTCGACCAGCTTCATGATGTGCGCGGGCGAAAAGAAATGCAGACCGATTACCGAACCGGGGCGCTTGGTGGCCGCAGCCATGCGATCAATATCCAGCGAACTGGTATTGGTGGCGAGGATCGCGTGCGGGGGCAGCGCTTCGTCAAGCTGGGCGAAGACCTGCTCCTTCAGTTCCATCTTCTCGGGCACGGCCTCGATGGCGAGATCGCACTCGGCAAAGCGGGTATAGTCTGTGCCATTACCAATGAGTTCTTGCGCAATTCGGCATTGCTCGGTGCTCATGAGGCCACGCTTGCGCGTCCCCTCGTAGATCTGGTCGATCCGCGCCCGCGCCTGTTCAAGGGAGCCAGCGTCTCGGTCGACCAGCTCCACCGAAATGCCCTTGTTGGCCAGCGCAATGGCGATCCCGCTGCCCATCAGGCCCGCGCCGACGATGCCGACCCGCTGGATGGGCAGTGCCTCCCCTTGGGAAAGCTTGGCCGCAGCGCGCTCGGCGAAGAAGGCATGGGTCAGCGCCTTGTTCTGGTCGCCCCCTTTCAGATCGTCGAATGCGGCACGCTCAAATGCGAGGCCTTCCTCGCCGCCAGCGCGGCACGCTGTCTCGATACAATCGATAATCGATAGTGGGGCCTTCGCGCCCCGCCGTTCCGCCTTCGCTCGCGCCGCTTCGAAGATGGCGCTCTCGATGCCTTGTACGGCGTCCGTGCGGTCGAGGATCGGCCCGGGGATATCGTCCGTCTCAAGGGCAGCGTTCAGGAAATCGATGGCTGCGTTATCCGTGTCGTCGACCAAGGCATCGAATACACCGAGCGAAAGTGCTTCTTGCGCAGGAACTTTCCGGCCCGAAACGACGATGTCTAGCGCGGTGGCCGGGCCACACAAGCGGGTGATCCGCTGCGTCCCGCCTGCGCCGGGCAAAAGCCCCAGCTTCACTTCGGGCAGGCCCGCCTGCGCGTCTGGCAGAGCAACGCGGAACGTGCATGCCAGCGCCAGGGCCAGCCCGCCGCCCAGTGCAGCGCCATGGATGGCGGCCACGCTCGGCTTGCCGGCCTGCAGTGCGTCCTGGATTTCCCGGACGGTTGGGCTTTCGAGATGACGCCCCTGCTGCATCTCCTTGATATCGGCGCCCGCGACGAAGGTACTGCCTTCTGTTCGCAAGACGATGCCACGCACCGCATCGTCGGCATTGGCCTTGGCGATGGCATCCCCCAGCCCCTCGCGGACCACGACGCTCAGCGCGTTGACCGGGGGATGGTCGATCGTGACAACGGCAATCCCGCGTGTCTCGCGATAGGATACGGGGTTCATGCGGTGGTCCTCACTTAACCAGGAATCCAGCGTCGACGGGGAGTGCGACACCCGTGATGAAACGGGCCTCCTCCGAGCAGAGCCAGAGGATTGCGTTGGCGACGTCTTCGGCCTCGACCCACGGGGTCGGGAGGAGGTTGAGCTTGGAAGCTGCCTTCTCGATATCTGCGGCGGTCGGATGCTCGAGATCGGGCCGGAAGAGTTTGAAGTGCTCTTCATGCTCGATCAGCGGGGTCCGTACGGTGGTGGAACACACTGCATTGACCCGGATCCATTTCCGCCCAAGCTCGGCTGTGAGCGATTCCATCAGCCCGATGACGCCGTGCTTCGCCGCGGAATAGTGCGAGACCCACGGCATGCCCTTCAAACCGGCGGCAGATGCGGTGAAGACGATCGAACCACCGCCGGCTTCGCGCAGGTGAGGAATCGCGGCGCGACACGTGCGCCACGCGCCCGACAGATTGACCGCCATCATCCGGTCCCACTGTTCTTCGGTCAGTTCATCGGACGGCCCCATCCCGGCAATGCCGGCATTGGCGATCACAAAATCGAGCCGGCCAAGTTGCCCGATACCATCGGCAATCGCGGCTTCGATCTCTGCCAGGTTCCGTACGTCACCATTGCGCGCCACGATCCGGCGCCCGGCAGCTTCGACCGCTGCGACGGTCTCCTCGAAATCTGCCGGGACACTGGCAGGAGAATCGGGCGCGACCTCTCCACACACATCCAAGGCGATGATATCCGCGCCCTGGTTGGCGAAGGCGACAGCGGCGGCGCGCCCCTGTCCACGTGCAGCACCGGTGATGAAGGCGACCTTTCCGTCGAAGCGCTTGCTCATGCGGTTTTCCTTTCGGGCTCCCAGGCGTGGATACCCGGGCCGATGTGCGCTCCGCCGTCGATCTGGAGGAGTTGGCCGGTGATCAGCCTGCCGCCGTCGCTGGCGAGAAATCCGACCAGTTCGGCGATTTCCGAAGTTTCGGTCGCACGGCCCAGCGGAACGGCATCCATCCGCGCCAGGATCCGGTCGCGTGCCTTGGGATCGAGGTTCTCGGTCAGGACGATACCCGGACCGATGCAGTTCAGCCTGATCCCGTCGCCACCCCATTCGAGCGCGAGCGTGCGCATCAGGCCGAGAACGCCAGCGCGGGCAGCAACGCCGTGCGAGGCACCCATAATGCCCCGGTCGATCCCCGTCAGCGAAATGCTGACAACCATGCCACGCCGTTTCGCCAGGTGCGGACGTGCGGCCAGGGTGATCGAAAACACGGATGACAGGTTCAGGTCGATCACCGCATCCCAGCCGCGGCGGGAAATATCGGTCGCAGGAGCGTAGAACTGTCCACCGGCATTGTTGACCAGCAGGTCGAGCCCGTGATCACCCGCTGCCGTAGCGACCAGGTCGCCCACTGCATCGGCATCGCGCACGTCGCACACAACGGCTTCGTACGTTCCGGCAAGCCCGGCCGCCTGCTCGCCTGTCGCCTGCAAAGTGTCGATCGTCCGGCCCGCGCCGGTGACGTGGGCGCCAAGCGCGATCAGCCTGAGTGCGATTGTACGCCCGATGCCACTGCCGGCACCGGTTACGAGGCATCGCTTGCCTTCCAGCAAGCCGGGGCGAAGCGTATCAAGCGATCCTGCGGCCATGGCCACTCCAGTACTTTTCGCGCAGCACCCGCTTCAGGATCTTTCCCGAAGCATTGCGCGGCATTTCGTCAATGAAATCGATGGATTTCGGGCACTTGTATGCAGCAACGTGTTCGCGTGCCCATGCGATGAGATCGTCGGGGCTTGGGCGCTCTCCACGAGTGCTCACCACGGCCTTGACCGCTTCACCCCACTTTTCGTCGGGCACACCGATGACCGCGACTGCATCGACGCAAGGGTGGGCAGCCAACGCGTTCTCGACCTCGATCGGGTAGACGTTTTCTCCCCCCGTCACGATCATGTCCTTGATCCGGTCGGTCAGGAACAGGTAGCCGTCTTCGTCGAGATATCCTGCATCCCCGGTTCGCAGCCAGCCATCATCGGTGATCGCCGCTGCAGTTTCTTCCGGCTTGTGCCAGTAGCCTTCCATCATGCCCGGGCTCTTCCCCCAGACTTCGCCCACCTCGCCTTGGGGGCGGTCGTTACCGGTTTCGGGGTCGACGACGCGCACAGCCCCCCAGGGCACGGGCGTGCCTGCGGACCGCAGACGATCGCGATGCGGCCCTTCGAGGACATGATCTTCGGAACGCAGAACGGTGATCGTTCCGTTGACTTCCGTCAGCCCATAGCCCTGCACGAAACCGCAATTGAGCGTTTCGAGTGCGCGCGCGAGTACCGCCTCCGTAATCGGGGCTGCGCCATACAGAACTTTTCGCAGGGCAGAGAGATCGCGCGTGGGATCGGCCTCCACAGCCGCAATGACCTGCTCCAGCATGATCGGTGCGAGCATTGCGTTGGTGACACTTTCCGATGCCATCAGATCGGCAACTTCAACCGGGTCGAAATCGCCTACGAGCACATCGTGCCCGCCTTGCGACATGGCCAGCAGCCCCCAAAGCGCGCCCGCCGTATGGAAGGTCGGCATGCATACCAGGCTCACGCTGTCGGCGTCGAACCCCCATTCTTTCGCAGCCCCGGGTAAGATCGACCACAGGCTGCCATGGGTAAACGCAACACCCTTTGCATTCCCGGTGGTGCCCGAGGTGTAGCAGATCATGCAGGTGTCATCGGCGCGCGAGACGATGGGTAAGGTGTTATCGGCCTGTGCCGCGAGCCGGGCCGCGTAACCATCGCTCCCGGTATCATCCAGGTCGATGACCAGGGGCGGATCGCTCAACCTGGAAAGCGCATCGGCAACGAGACCGCTCACTGCGCTCGATCCCAGCACGACCTTCGGCGTGCAATCGGTCAATTGTGCCGCAAGTTCCGCAGCGCTGAGGCGCCAGTTCATCCCGACCGAGATCGCGCCAAGCTTGGCCACCGCAAAGATGATTTCGAAGTGCTCTGCCCGGTTGCGACCGAGGAAGGCGATACGATCGCCAGGACCGACTCCAAGATCGGCAAGTGCGCGTGCAAGACGGTTCGTCGAGCGATCGAGTTCTTCGTAGGTCTGCGTCCGCCCCTCGAATGTGAGGGCAGATCGCTTGGGGTCGCTGTCGGCAACGTGGCGAAGGATATCGTCGATTGTGTTCATGATGAGATCCATAGCTCCAAAACGGACCCGAGCGCAGCCGTTCGCCATCTGCGTCGAGTGTCGGAGACGGGGAGAGATTGCCGCTTCCGGGCATGGGCGGCCTGATCCAGCCGTCACTTGACTGGAGGTTGCGCTCGGCAAGCCAGGGGTCTGCAAATGCCTCTGCTGGCGTGGCGACAGCGTCGGCGGGGACGCCCGCGCGTTCGAGCAGCGAAACCCAATCGTCCCTGTCACGGGTGGCAAAGGCTGTTGCCAATGCAGCGGCGAGGGCTTCGCCGTTGTCGCGCCGATCGCGCCAGTCCCAATCTCGCGCATCCGCGGGGAGGGCATGCCCGTCGGCTGCAAGGGCATCGACGAGCGCATGCCAAAGGCGCGCTTCTATTGCGCCGATGGCGACAGCTCGCCCGTCGCGCGCCACATAGATATCGTTTGCCGGCTCAAGATAGCGCGTCCAGGCAGAATCGTCCTGCCGATCCTCGGCAGGCACGCGCCATGCCATCCAGTGAAGCATGACCTCCTGCATCGCAATTTCGAGCTGGGCGCCGCGATCGGTGCGCGAACGCTGGATCAGCGCGGCGAGGATCGACTGAACCGCCATTGCCGCTCCGCCGAAATCGGCCACCGGCATGGCGGGACGGGTCGATTGTCGTGTTTTCCCTGACCAAGTGGTTGCCGCACCCAAAGCACCCGAACCGGCGAGAAAATTGAGGTCATGTGCCGGGGCAGACGCCCGGGAGCCTGATCCGAACCCGGTGATTGCACAATATATCAGTCGCGGATTTTCGTCTCGCAACGTGTCCGATCCAATTCCGAGCCGCTCGGCGACGCCTGGCCGGAAATTCTCGATCAGGACGTCTGCCTCGCGCACCAGCGTCAGCATCTGCTCGCGCCCCGCAGCACTTTTAAGGTCGATCGCGACCGACTGCTTCCCGCGATTATACGTGTCGAAAAAGGCGCCATCATAAAGGTGCCGGCCCGGGTCGCCACTAGGCGGCTCGACCTTCACGACCTCGGCCCCGAGCCACGCGAGATGCAGCGCGCAGACCGGGCCCGGAAGCAGCATTCCTAGGTCGATAACGCGGATTCCGTCGAGCGGTGCAGCAATGTCGGATAGGTGAGGATCGCTCATGACCTACTGGGTAGTATGTTCCATCAGTGCCCGTCAAGACTGTTGACCGCAGCCCATTCCGACGACATACTACCGAGTAGGTTATGCAGCGATGTAGAGACGCACCGCATGAAAACCACTATGGGAGAGAACATTATGCGTAGAGCAACCGTACCGTCGCTGCTTGCGATTGCAGCCGTTCTTGCGCCGGCTTCGGCAATGGCGCAGGATGCCAGCGGAACTGTCGCAGGGCAGGATGAAGCCGAAGCTGGCGAAGAGCAGGCCCAGCCTGACCAACTCTCGACGATTGTCGTCACCGCCCAGCGCCGTGAGGTCGGCCTGCAGCAGGCGCCAATCGCAGTCAGCGCCATTTCCGGCGAAGCGATTGCAGAAGATCGCATTCTCAGTTTCGAGGATGTCGCCAAGCGCACTACGTCGCTTTCCTTCACCGCGATTTCCGGCCTCGATCAGGAATTCAACATTCGCGGGATCACGAATACGCGGCTCGACTCGCCCTCGGCGGACCAGTCGATCGGCATCTTCACCGATGACGTCTATGTCGGACGGCCGGGCCTCTTCAATTTCGACCTCTATGATATCGAGCGGGTCGAAGTGGTTCGTGGGCCCCAGGGCGTGCTGCTTGGACGTAACGTGGTCGGCGGGGCG
Organism: Alteriqipengyuania sp.; assembly: GCF_964222115.1. NCBI lineage: Bacteria > Pseudomonadati > Pseudomonadota > Alphaproteobacteria > Sphingomonadales > Erythrobacteraceae > Alteriqipengyuania > Alteriqipengyuania sp. Next base: position 82,176 of record NZ_CAXQBM010000012.1, on the reverse strand, counting down.
ATCAATATCATCACCGCCAGTCCGAAGTTTACGCAGGGCGGTTCCGTCAGCCTGTCTTATGGCAATTATAACGACCTGCTTACCCGTGGCCACCTGACAGGCCCGTTGAGCGAAAACTTGGCAGCGCGCGTTTCTTTCCAGTCGCACAGCAATACGGGCTATTCGCGCGATATTCTCAATAATCGAGACCTGGATGACATCCAGAGCATCCAGGCGCGCGGGCAATTGCTGTTCCAGCCAACGGAATCGGATTTCGAGGCGCGCTTGATCGTCGATGCTGTCCATGATGAATCGAACGGCATTGCGCAAATCGCCATCGACGGCCCGGACGCCGGGCAGGGCCCATGGAGCGCCGCGCGTGAACAGATCGGGCAGCTGCGCGGCGAGCCTCTTACGATCCGTGAGGCTTTGCCACAGCATCCCATCTTCAAGGGGGATATTGCGCCTACGCCGCATGGCCTCACGCGTGATGCTGTCAGCATTGTCGGCCAGTTGAGCAAGGGGCTGGGCGATGTGGCCGATCTGCAGGTGGTCATCGGTTATCGCGATGGTCAGGCAGACAGCCAGTACGACCAGACCGGCGTCGGCCCGTCGAACGGCTTCGGGGTCTTGTCGCCACTTCTGTTCACCACGCCTGTCAATGAATCTGAAGATGCAACGCAGTTCAGCCAGGAAATCCGCCTCGTGTCGCAACCCACCGAAAGCGGGTTCGAATGGATCGTAGGAGCCTATCACCAGCGCGATGATGTTACCAAGATCGACCGGTTCTGGGGCGAAATCCCGCTTGCCGCGCTCGACCTTATTAGCGGGGAATCGCTGTGGAACAACGTTGCGGAATCGGAATCCTGGGCCGTGTTCGGTCAGGTTGGTTACCAGTTCAGCCCGATGTTCAAGGTCATCGCCGGCCTGCGCTACTCCAGTGACAAGAAGTCGGGAGAGATCACCGCGACCGCGGTCGAAACCGGCGACCGGTTCAATCCCGGCGGGACCGTGCCGTTAACCCCCCTGGGACCCACCCTTGCCGAGGGTCAGTCATTCACGGCTACCTATTCGGAAAGCTGGGACAAGCTGACTCCGCAATTCACACTGGAATTCACCCCCCATGACGATGTGCTTGTCTATGCGACCTATGCCACGGGTTACAAAGGCGGCGGGTTCGAAGATACGCCCGCCAACGCGGCTGCAGCGGCAATCAGCTACGATCCGGAAACGGTGAACAACTACGAACTCGGCGCCAAGGTCGAGTTCCTGAACCGTCGTGCGCGCCTGAATCTGGCCGTGTTCCAGATGGACTATAATGACCTTCAGGTCACCCAAACCGACACCAACTGCTTGTGCAGCGTGACCGACAATGCAGCGGACGCTCGCATTCGCGGGATCGAGTTGGAAGGGCAGCTCATTCCCGTTCGCGGACTGGAGCTGTTCGGCAGCCTGACGTGGCTCGATACCGAATATCTCGAGTTCACCGATTCCCTGGGGAACGACAACACTGGCAATTTCCTGCAGCGCACACCAAAGCATCAGTTCAACCTCGGCATGCAGTACACCCTTCCCGTGGGCGATCGTGACGAACTGAAGTTTCGTGCCAACTACACGGGGAGGGGAAAGAGCTTCTGGTTCCCGACCAATGCGCAGTTCGAAGAGTCCTACGGCCTGCTCGATGCGCGGATCTCCTATACCCTGAATGATCGCTGGACTGCGGCGATCTGGGGCCGGAACCTCACTGACACCGAGTATCGCGTGACCGTCAATTACGCATTGAATGACGAGGTGTCGCGCTTCGGGGCACCGCGCACCTACGGGGCAGAGATTGCCTTCAAGTTCTGACGCGACACGCCGGTCCTGCATGCCAAAAGATCCAGATGTAGGACCGGCACCTTTTACGTCCGGGGATCGAGCGCTAAGAGTGAAGTGCTGAAGTGGTGAATTGAGCGGAATGAGGAAGTTATGCCGGGGCAGGTGAACAAGGTCCGCACGACACGGGCACGGCCCAACCGCAACGAAGAAGGCCGGCTGGAAATCCTCGCCGCGGCGACAGATGCCTTCATGCGGCTCGGCTACGCGCGCGCATCGATCGACGAGATCGCCGACCAGATGGGCGCGACCAAGGGCAGGGTCTATCACTATTACCGCAGCAAGGCGGATATCCTGATGGATATTCACCGGCATGTGCTGGACATGATGTACTCCGCCGCCGTCGCCGAAAGCCAGGCTGCAGAAGACCCGGCCGACGCCATCCGGCGAATGGTGAGGCGGCACGCGCTGATTGTGATGGAGAATCTGGCGTTTACGCGGGTAGCACTGCTTTCGACTACCGACCTGTTCGTAAACGAGAAGCAACAGGACTTCATGGCCGAAATCTCGAAGGTTCGGCGTGACTACGAATCGCTGTTCATCGATAACCTGCGCAAGGGCATGGATCAGGGCCTGTTTCGGGAAGCAGATCCGAAGCTGCTGGCCAAGCCTTTGCTCGGGTCCCTCAACTGGACGACCATGTGGTATCTCGATCGCCCAAGTGCTACGGACGAAAGCCGGGCCGAGATCGCGGAGCTGATCGTCGACTACGTGATGGGTGGGGTACTTTCGAGGTAGGCCTGTGCCATCTCTCGCAAAACGTCCTTGCGCACTTTCGTCGCGTTTGCGCTGACCGTGACCGGGATCTGGGCATCCAGCACGATCCTTTCAGGGACCTTGTAACTCGCGAGCATGCTCCGAACGAAGTCGCGCAATTCCTGTTCAGTCGACGTGCTGCCCGCTGTTAACCGGGTGAACGCGACCGCGACATCGCCGCGTTCGAAATCCTTTGCGCCCACTACATGCGCTTCTGCGACTGCTTGGTGACTGCACAGCGCGGCCTCGATTTCCGCCGGATCGACCAGTGTTCCGCGCAGGCGTAAGGCGTCTCCCATGCGTGCGATGAAGCGGAAACCGTTAGCGGTCCGCTCCCCAAGATCGCCGGTCCGCCACCATCCATCATCCGTGCATGCCAGCGAAGTCGCTTCGTGATCACCGAAATAGCCCGATGTCACCGTGGCCCCTCGCAGCTGGATTTCGCCACGTTGACCTGGCTCTACGGACGCGCCTGTTTGCGGATCGACTATTCGCGCCCGGGTTGAACCGTCGAGTAGCGGGCCACCGGCATGGCGTCGGTCTTCAGGTGGCGCATCGGGCGAACATCCGGCAACGAAGGCCAGCCCTTCGGACGATCCGTAGGCTTGGGCGGCACGCAATCCCGATCCGCCGCACGGCTCGACTGCGGCTATGACGTCGGCGGGGTCGCGACCTGTGAAAGCGCCGAAATAGCACGTCTTCCAGTCTGGCAAACTGCCACGCGCCAATCGATCTGACTGCACGATCGCGAGGATGAGGTTATCGCCGCCGTGGACATGCGCAATATTGAGCCGCGTCATCGCTTTGGCTGCCTCATCCGCGTCAAACACCGGCATCAATACGGCCGTGCCGCCGGTCATCAATGTCGCCAGAGTGATGCCCAGGCCCCAGATCCCGCACATCGGAAGGGCGCAAAGCACCGTATCGCCCGCGGAGATCGCGAAGCGTTCGGCGGCGGCAGAAAAGCGGATCACCAGACCCGACTGGGTGTGAACCGCAAACTTCGTCTCCCCGGTCGAACCGCTGGTTGCCAACAGGTTGAGCGGTTGGTCGCCGAGCTTGTCAGGGGGAAGGGCGATGTCACCCGCTGGCGGTAGTAGAGCGGAGCAATCGACCATGACCGTCTCGATGGGCGGCAATCCTTTCGCGGCCTCGGCGAGAATTGCAGCGAAGTCGATGCCCTGGAAATCGCTTGGGTGAATGAAGAGCGCAGGTTCGGTCCGCCTCAGAAGGTGCGCGATCTCGGTCGCTCGCCAACGCGTGTTGACCGGTGCGATTATCAGTCCGCAGCGCGCGGCGGCGAGCTCCAGTATCGGCCAGGCCGCGACATTGGGAAGGCATACAGCAATCCGTGCGCCTGGCTTCAGGCCTCTCCCTGCAAGCCAGCTCGCCCAGCGCTCTACTGCATCGATCAGTTCGCCATAGGAAACCTGCTGGTCGCCTGCGGGGTGCGTCACAATCAGCGCCGTGTGCTTGGGATCGTGCCGGGCGATTCTCTCAATGAGCGTGTTGTGCATCCCCTTGCTTTAGTATGATCGGGGCAATCCGACGACCTGCTGCGCGATATAGTTCAACGCCATTTCTTGGCTGATCGGGGCGATGCGCATCAGGCGTGCTTCCCGGAAATAGCGTTCCACATCGTACTCGCTGGCGTAACCCAGCCCACCGAGAGTCTGGACGGCCCGGTCCGCAGCAAAGAATGCGGCATCCGCGCACAGCAATTTCGCCATGTTAGCTTCTGCTCCGCATGGCTCGCCGCGGTCGTAGAGCCATGCCGCCTTGCGTGCCAGCAGCTCGGCCGATTGCAGGTTGGCATAGGCTTGCGCCAGCGGGTGCTGGATCGCCTGGTTAGCGCCGATCGGGCGCTCGAATACAACCCGCTCATTGGCGTACTGCACGGCGCGGCGAAGTGCGGCGTACCCGATGCCGAGCGACTCATGCGCCAGCAGGATGCGTTCGGGATTGAGACCGTCGAGCAGGTAGCGGAAGCCCTTGCCTTCTTCCCCGATCCGAGCGGATTCGGGCACTTCGAGATCGTCGATGAACACTTCGGTAGAGGCGACCGCATTGCGGCCCATCTTGTCGATCGGGCGGATCGAAATCCTGGACCGGTCGATGTCGATCAGGAACAGCGTGATCCCGTCGGTCGGCTTTGCGCATTCCTCGCGAGGGGATGTTCGCGTGACGAGGATCATCTTCTCGGAGTCCAGCGCCTTGGTGATCCAGATCTTGCGCCCGTTGATGACATAGCCATTTTCGGTCCGCTTGGCGAAAGTGCGGATACGGGTCGTGTCGGTCCCGGCATCGGCCTCGGTTACGGCGAAGCACACGTGGCAATCGCCGCTGGCGACGCGCGGGAGGAGCGATTGGCGCAGCTCTTCCGAGCCATGCTTGGCCACCACGTTCACCCCGAAGATGCTGAGGTGCATCGGGCTGCACCCGTTCATCGCCGCGCCCGAGGCTGCCACTTCCTGCAGCAGCAGCGCTGCCTCGGTAATGCCAAGCCCGCTGCCGCCATATTCTTCCGGGATTGCGATGCCGAGCCAGCCGTTCTCGGCAAAGGCATTGTAGAAATCCCACGGGAACTCATGCTTGCTGTCGCGTTCGCGCCAGTAAGCATCGTCGAAAGTATTCGCGAGAGTGCGAACCGCTTGCTGGACTTCCTGCTGGGTCTCGGTGAGCTCGAAATTCATTCCGTTTCCATCCGTCTGCGAAGCCGGGAAGCTACCCGGCAGTTTGTTCAAGGATATGTGCCAGCCGGTGCTGGCGGTGTGTTGCGCTCAGCCAGAGAACATTGCGCTCAGCGTATCGGGATCGAGCGGCGCGCCCGGCTCGATGGCACTTCCATCGAGGACCTGGTCCCAGTGATCCTCGAGCTGTTCGCCGGGTTTCAAGTGCACGCCGGGCGCGATGGCGATGTGTGCACTGGTAAACCAGCCACCGCCCGCAACCAGAACTGCGCCGGTGACGTCCAGATCATCTGACGCAAGCTTGACGATCGCGGGTGTTACGAGATCGGGCGGGAGTTTTTCGCCGAGCCCGGGGGGAAGTGTGTGGGCAGACATTGGTGTAGTCGCGATCGGGGCAAGGCTGTTGACGAGGATGCCATAGCGCTTCCCCTCGATCGCCAGCACATTTGCGAGGCCGATGATGCCCATCTTTGCCGCAGCGTAGGAGGCTTGCGAGAAATTGCCCCAGAGGCCTGATGGCGAAGTGACGAGGATCACGCGCCCGTGGCCGCGCTCCTTCATATGCGGCCAGGCTGCATGACACAGGTGATGCGTGCCGTTGAGGTGAACGTCGATCACCGGGTCCCAATGGCTCTCGTCCGACTTGGCGTAGGATTTGTTCCGCTCGATCCCGGCATTGGAGACAAGGATGTCGATCGATCCGAAGTGATCGAGCGCAGCTTGGACGATGGCCTTTCCTCCATCACCACTGGCGACACTATCGGTGTTTGCTACCGCATCGCCACCGGCCTCGAGTATTTCCTCGACCACTGCCTCTGCGGTCCACGTGCCCGCGTCGTTCTTCCCGATGTCGTTTACCACGACTTTCGCGCCTTGCGCTGCAAGACCTATCGCATAGCTGCGGCCAAGCCCCTGTCCTGCCCCGGTGACGACCGCGACGCGTTCTGCCAGCTTACCCGTCATGCGCCAGTTTCCCCTTCGATGATACCGCGCAGGGCGGCGAGGTAGCGTGCCGCAGTGAGGCCATCGACGACGCGATGATCGCAGGCGAGTGTGAGGTACATGGTCGGCCGGGCAACCACTTCGCCGTCGATCACCACCGGACGATCCGCCAACGAACCGACGAACAGCAATGCGCTCTGGCGGCGGTTGATAGTAGGGAAACCCGTATCGATGCCGTAGGCGCCGAGGTTGGAAATGGTCATCACCGCGCCCTCGAAGGCTTCGGCTCCAAGACGGCGCCTGTCGGCGGCTTCGCGCAGCGCAACGATGGATGTGGAGATTTCTTTGAGGGTAAGGGATGCCGCATCTTTCAGTACCGGCGTCATCAAACCGTGATCGGTCGCTATGGCGACGGCGACGGAAACATTATCCGGCCGCTCGATCTTGCCATCGACGAATACACCGTTGAGCGCAGGCTCCTTGCCCAGCGCCTCGATAGCGGCGTGGACCACCAGGTCATTGATCGAAATACGGGGGGCATTCGCGTCGCCAGCCAGCGCTTCGCGCTCGGTCCGCAAGCGTTCCTTCAGCGCGGTGGCATCTACCTGCACGATCTCTGCGAAGTGGGGAATCTCGCTCCAGCTTGCGGCCATGGTGGATGCCATCGCCTTGTGCACGCCGGTCAGGGTCTCGGTGCTTACAGTCATGCAGGATCGTCCGCCCTCGCGATTACCGTCCCAACCTCGACGGTTTCCCCTTCGGGCACTACGATCTCGCGCAAGGTTCCGGCACGCGTGGCTTCCACCTCGTTCACGGCCTTCTCGGTCTCGCATTCGTAGAGGATTTCCCCCTGTTCGAAGCTATCGCCGACTTTCTTCATCCAGCCGGTAATGGTGCCCTCTTCCATCGTCTGGCCAAGTTTGGTGAGCTTGATTTCGAACATCATCAATCCTTCGTGGTGGGTGCGGCCATGACCGCTTCGATGGTCTTCACTACCGCGTCAGCATCGGGTGTCAGCAGGCCTTCGAGGTCGAGGTTCTGCGGAACGTAGGAGTCGTTTCCGGCGACGCGCACTGGTGCCGCCTTCAGCTTGCCGAAGGCACGTTCCACCACTTGCGTGATCAGTTCGCCCGCAAGGCCGCCGGTTACGGGTCCTTCATGGACGACCACCAGCCGCCCCGTGCGCTCGACGGAGCGGAGCACGGCATCCAGATCGAGCGGGCGAATACCGCGCGGATCGATGACCTCGCAGCCGATTCCGTTCTCGGCCAATTCGTCCGCAGCCTTCATCGCGATGGTCGTCATGCGCGACCAGGCGACGACCGTTACTTCATCGCCTTCGTGTAGATTCGCCGCGACACCCAGCGGGACCAGGTACTCACCCTCTGGCACCGGGCCGCGCCGGTTATAGAGCGACTTGTTCTCGAGAAAGAGCACGGGGTCATCGTCGCGGATAGCGGACTTCAGCATTCCCTTTGCGTCTGCCGGGGTCGCGGGCATCGCGACCTTGAGACCGAAGCTATGCCAGAAATACTGCGCGAGCGACTGGGAATGCTCGGGCCCGAGACCGCCGACGACGCCTTCCGGCGCGCGGATCACCAGCGGCACGGCTTGACCGCCGCCATGCATGTAGCGCCACTTCGCTGCCTTGTTGACGATCTCGTCCATCGAAATCAGCGCGAAGTCGGCATATTGCAGCTCTACCACTGGACGCGCGCCGGCGAGCGCGGCTCCCACCCCGCCGCCGACGATGAAGGCCTCGGAGATGGGTGTGTCGAACACGCGGTCCGCCCCGAACATCTCGGTCAGGCCCTTGGAGACACCGAAAACGCCGCCGAACGGGCCTGCGTCCTGCCCCATCATGAAGACCCGTTCGTCGCGCTCCATTTCCTCGATCAGCGCTTCGCGCAGAGCTGCTCGATAGCTGAGCGTGCGCGTGGCTTCGGATTTCTGTTCGGTCATGCTGCGCCTCCTTCGGCCAGCAGGCCTTCGTAGATACGCTCCGGACCCGGCCTGGCCGATTTCAGCGCCTTCTCGACTGCTGTTTCGAGGTCTTCGGACTCTTCATCGCGGATCGCGGCGAGATCGTCATCGCCCACACCCATGGCTGCCAGCTTGTCGGCGGCTAGCTTTACCGGATCGCGCTCTCGCATCGTGTCGAGGTAGTTCTTGTCGCGATAGGTCTGCGGATCGCCTTCGAAATGGCCCCGGAAGCGGAGCGTTTTCGCCTCGATCAGCGTCGGGCCTTCGCCTGCGCGGGCGCGTGCGACGGCTTCGGCCATTGCTTCGTGCACCGCTTCGACGTCCTGCCCGTCGACGATACGGCTGGGCATTCCGTATGCCAGCGACCGGTCTGCCACGTCCTCGACAGAAGTCGCTTCGCGATGCGCGACCGACACCGAGTAACCATTGTTCTCGCACAGCCATACCATCGGGAGCTTCCACAGGGCGGCGGCGTTGGCGGCCTCATGGAACGTGCCGCGGTTGGCCGATCCTTCACCGAAGATGTGGACCGAAACGCGATCGTCCTTGAGCTTGCGCGCACCGAGCGCGGCACCTGCGGAGAGTACGAAGCCGCCACCCAGCGTGCCGCTCGATCCCATGATGCCAAGCGACTGGTCGACCGCATGGACGATGCCTGCGCCAAGCCCCTTGGTGGCACCGTCCACCCTCCCGAGGAAATCGCCGAGCAGCGGGCCGACCAGCATCCCCTTGGCGAGGATCTGGGTCACGCCGCGATGGCTGTAGAACAGCATATCGTCCTCGCGCAGTGCAGCGCAGGCTCCCGTCCCGATCGCCTCTTGCCCGCGCCCGGAATGAAGCAGGATGCGCGCGGTGCCATCTTCGATCAGGCGCAGGACCACCTGTTCGAGCAGAATCGACCGCTGCATGATCCGGTAAGCATGAAGTAACTGATTTTTCGACATTCCTGCCATGCGCGCATCCGTCCTTTACCTTGGTGCCATGCCATAGCCTGTCCGCGAAGGCAGCGCATCAACGGCCCGATAATCTCATTGACCTACCGAGTAGTATGTGCAAACCATCATTGTCAAGCGGGGGCGAAACCCGGCCCTTCCTGGACAATCTTTTAGGGGATGACGATGAACTCCATGACGGCGATCGCGAGCACCGATCTGGCGGACGACAGCGCGCTCAGGCGCCGGGTCGACGAGCTTTGCACAGAGAGGCTGCTGCCGATTGTGCGTGCGTGGCCCGAACACGATCGTACCTGCCGCGAACTTATCGAGGCGCTTGCGCAGGAGAACCTGTTCGGGCTCGCCCTACCCGAGGCCTATGGTGGGGCGGGACAGCTCGACCGCTATTCGCACCTGCTCTGTCTGCTGCGCGAGAGGTTCGGGTATCATGATCCGCTGATCGACACGCATTTCGCGGTGCAGGGGTTGGGTACCAGCGCGATCTTGCGAATGGGTACGGACGACCAGCACAGCCGCTATCTTCCGGGTCTGACATCGGGCAAGACGCTGTTCTCCTTTGCGCTGACCGAGCCACATAGTGGTTCCGATGTGTTGGGAATGAAGACCCGGGCGCACCGCGACGGGGACGAGTGGGTCCTCAATGGATCGAAGATGTTCATCTCGGGCGCGCCCGATGCCGATGTATATATTACCTTCGCAAAAACCGGGGAGGAAGGCGACGATCGCGCTATTACCGCCTTCCTGATTGAGACCGGTACGCCGGGCTTCACCGCACGCGGCGGGATCGACCTTCAGGCCCCCCACGCAATCGGCTACCTCGATTTCGATAATTGCCGGATCTCCGACAGGCAGCGGCTCGGCGAACCGGGCGAGGGCCTGCGCGCATCGCTCGGCACGCTGGAAATATTCCGTCCCTCGGTGGGATCGGCCACCGTGGGGATGGGCAAGCGGGCGATCGATCTGGCCTTGAACGTGGTGCGCGAGCGCCACGCATTCGGCGCACCACTGTCCGAACTGCCAGGCATTCGCCTGAAGCTGGGCCGGATGGCGGCGATCGTCGCGGGTGGTGCCGCACTGGTCGAACGCGCAGCGACGATGTGCGACAATGGCGAACGCATCATGCTCGAAGGCGCGGCAGCCAAGGCCTACGCGACCGAGGCGGCGCTCGAGGTGATCCACGAATCGCAGCAGATCCACGGCGGACGCGGGGTGATCGTGGGCTACGAGATCGAGGCGCTGGGCAGGGCTGCGCGGCCGACCACGATTTATGAAGGAGCCTCGGAAGTACAGCGGACCATCATCGGCCGCGCCGAGGCGAAGCGCGCGCGTGCCGGGAAATCTCGCGGGCCGGACAATCTGCCCGACAGCCCGACTGGCAACCTCTTGCGCGAAGCGAGCGCGACTTACGAGGCCTGGCTGGATGAAGCGATCAGGGGCCCGGCCGACGAGCCTGCCTTCCAGATGCGTCTCGCCGAAAGCGCTATGGCACTCGAAGCGGCAGAGACCGTGTCCGATGGAGACAAGCGGGATTATCTGGCGCTGGCAGCAGCGCGCACCCTGCTGGGCGACATCCACCGAACCGGGGTGGCAGTACCGACCGCAGCTCTCGACAAGGCAATGTCGGCCTGCCCGCTTTCCGAGGACGCGCTCGCGCTGCGCATCGCGGGGGACATGCTGTGAGCGGGCTGTGGTTCGAGGAATTCGAGATCGGCCAACGGTTCGAACATGAGTGGCGGCGGACAGTCACCGAGTACGACAACATGCTGTTCTCGAACCTGACGATGAACGTGCAGCCGCTGCACATCGATTTCGAGTTCGCCAAGGGCACCGAATTCGGTAAGCCGCTGGTCAACTCGCTGTTCACGCTGGGCTTGATGATCGGGATGACGGTGAACGACACGACTTTGGGCACCACGGTTGCCAATCTCGGCATGTCTGACGTGCGCTTCCCCAAGCCGACCTTCCATGGCGACACGATCCGCGTGGTCACCACCGTTAAGGACACGCGCGACAGTTCGTCGCGCCCCCAGCAGGGCATCGTCACCTTCCTGCACGAGGCGTTCAACCAGAACGATGAGTGCGTTGCGACATGCGAACGTGCTGCGCTCATGCATCGGAAACCCACCGAATGAACAACGCCCCTGTTCGGTCGTTGATGTTCGCACCGGCGAACCGGGGCGAATTTCTGGCCAAGTTCGGCGCTATACCTGCAGATGCCTTCGCGATCGACCTGGAGGACGGGCTGCCGGCGGCGGAACGCCCTGCGGTGCGCGAAAGGCTCGCCGAAATCCTCGCCGCGGCGCGCGGCCATGCACCCGCTGCTGCTCGGCTGTACCTGCGCATTAATGCACCGGACACTGCAGACTACGAGGAGGATTGCCGCGCCGTTGCCGCCTCGGCATGGGATGGCATATTGCTGCCCAAGGCGGAGAGCGGGCGCGCTGTCGCGGAGACGGCGCAACGCTGCGGCTTGCCGGTGATGGCGGGCGTCGAGTCGATCGAAGGACTGTATGCCATCGATTCCATCTGCGCCTCGGCCAGCGCAGGCGTTTTCTTCGGCGCGGAGGATTTTATCGCCGAACTCGGCGGCGTCCGCACCCCGTCCAACGCCGAAGTCGCCTACCCGCGCGCTACCATTGCCATCGCAGCGAGGCGGGCCGGCGTGGAGGCGCTCGACTTTGTAACCGTCGATGTGCGCGACGACGAGCGATGCACCGCGGACGCGATTGCAGGAAAGGCGCAGGGTTATAGCGGCAAGATGTGCATCCACCCGCGCCAGGTCGCGCTGGTCAACACGGCTTTCCGACCGGACGACGCAGCCATCGAAGCGGCGCAACGGATCGTCGAAGGGCACGAGCGTGCTCTGGCAGAGGGGCGCGCAACCTGCGTGATCGATGGCCGGATGATCGACGAGCCGCTGGTGCGGCAGGCACGCACGATCCTGGCAGCGACCCAGGCATGAGCCGCAAGGCCTCACTCGGACAGGTCGATTGGTCGGCGCTGCTCGAACCGGGCGAAACCGTGCTTTTTGCCGAGTGCGGTGCGGAACCGCTCTCGCTCGCAGAGAGCTTCGTCGCGCAGCGCCATGCGCTTACGGATATCTCTGTGTTTCTCGGCATGGGCTTCGCAGGCAGCTTTACGCCCGAGCATGGCGACGCGCTCCGCTTTCGCAGCTATGGTGCGCTCGGGACCACCCGCAAGCTTGCTGCTGCGGACAAGCTCGATATCGTGCCAGTCAGCATGGGCAGCATCCCCGCACTGCTTCGCGCAGGCGCCCTTCGCTTCGACGTCGTGGCCATTGCCCTGCCACCGGCGGCACGCGATGGGCGCCATTCGCTTGGCCTTACTGCGCTTTATCTCCAGTCCGCTATCCGCCACGCACGGCTTGTCATTGCGGAAATCAGCGACAAGATCCCGTCGTTGCCCGGTATTTCCATCGGCCCGGAAGAAATCGACCTGGCGGTGCGAACCGACCGAACACCTGCGAAGCTTCCACCAATCAAAACCGATGGCACAGCCCACGCTATTGCACGCAATGCCGCACCTTTTATCGAAGATGGTGCCGTGCTCCAGATCGGCGTGGGCAGCGCTCCAGAGGCAATCGCTGCACTGCTGACCGATCGGAAGGACATTGGCATCCACAGCGGCCTGTTGAGTGCCGGGCTGGCCAGCCTGATCGAGCAAGGGGTCGCTACCGGTGCGCGCAAGAACGTAAGGCGCGGTATCGCGACGATCGGGTCGGTGATGGGCGATGCGGCCCTGTATCGCTGGGCGAAGGACAACCCCTGTCTGGAACTGGCAGGCGTGGAGGAAACGCATCTCGGCGCGGCCCATGTCGAAAACTTCGTCGCTGTGAACGGCGCATTGTCGGTGGACCTGCAAGGGCAGGTGAACGGTGAAAGTGCGGGCGACCGGCGGTTGGGTGCCATTGGCGGCCAGCCAGATTTTGCGCGCGCCGCGCACCACTCGCCCGGAGGGTGCAGTATTATCCTTCTCGATGCGAGCCCCGGCGATGGCAGCATCAGTGCGATCACGGCACGCACGCTTCCCCGCGTCAGCACGCCCCGGTCGGATGTGGATGTTGTCGCCACCCAGTTCGGCGCCGCTCACCTGACCGGACGAACCGAAGAAGAGCGGCGCAAACTGCTAATTTCGATTGCCGATCCTCGCCACCGCGAGGCACTGGAGCGAGGGTTGATATGACACGAGTACGAACAGACCCTCCGATTGCAGCGGAGCCGGCCACGCGGTCCTATCCCTCGCCCGCCATTGCATGGTGGACGGTGGCGGTGCTGTTCATCGCCTATCTGGTATCATTCGTGGACCGGGTGCTGATCGGCCTGCTGGTCGAACCGATCAAAGCCGACCTGAATCTTACCGACACGCAGTTCTCGCTTTTGCAGGGATTGGCGTTCGCGGTTCTGTATACCGTGCTCGGCATCCCGTTCGGCTGGCTGGCGGATCGCGTATCGCGCAAGTGGCTGGTTGCTGGCGGCAGCGCAGTCTGGTGCGCGGCTACGGTTTTCTGCGGGCTCTCGCACTCCTTCTGGCAGCTGCTGGCCGCGCGGCTCGGGGTGGGTGCGGGGGAAGCGGCCCTGCCTCCATCGGCGGTTTCGCTGATCTCCGATTCCTTCAGCCCCCGCCAGCGCCCGCTTGCGATGAGTGTGTATACGGCGGCGTCCAGCATGGGGGCAGGGGCTTCGCTCGTGCTCGGCGGCCTGGTTGTCGCACTGGTCGCTTCCAGCCCGACCTATGAAATGCCTTTTGTGGGCGAGATTTCCTCGTGGAAGGCGGTCTTCATCTATTTCGGGATGGCGGGGTTCGTAGTGACGATCGCCGCGATGACGATGACCGAGCCCGAGCGGGAGAAACGCAAGGCTGCGACGCCTGGCGTCGACAGCACGCTGCGCACACACATGTGGACCTATCGCGCAACCTTTTTGCCGCTTCTGGCCGCGATGACGCTGTACGGCGTGATCGCTTACGGACTGCTGGGGTGGATACCGGCTTTCTTTATCCGCACTTACGGAATGGAAGCGAGTGCCGTCGGTGTTCAGTACGGCCTGGTCCTGCTGCTGTTCGGCGGGGCAGGTGGCCTCGTTGGAGCATGGGTCGCGGCCCGCGTTCCGGCGCGGTGGGGCATGCCCTCCCTGGTCGTGTGCGCAGGAGCCGCTGCACTGGTCGCACCGCTGATGACGGCCGGATTTGCAAGCAGCACGGCGTTCGGCGCTCTTGCCTGGCTCGCGGTTGGCCTGCTTGCCTATACCGTGCCTTCCGGGCTCGGGATTGCGGCATTCCAGTCCGCCATCCCGACCGAGCATCGGGGCATGGCCGCCGCGATCTATTACCTCTTGATCGGGCTGATCGGGATGACCCTCGGCCCCCTCAGCGTCGCACTACTCTCGGACAACGTCTTCGGCAGCGATCAACTGCGCTGGTCGTTATCGGTCCTGGTCTGCGTCTGCGCCCCTTGTGCGGCTTTGCTCTTCTTCATGGCCGCACGAAAGATCGTCGATACGCCGGAACAATCCTGACACAGCTCAGGCGAAGCTTCGGACTATCGATGCTTGCGGTACACGTTGGCGGGAAGCCGGCGTCGGGATTGCATTCTCTCAAGATAAGACATTATATCATTATTGTCCGGCGGGTCGGCCGTGTGTGCATGGTGCACGCGGCCAATGGTTCGATCGAGCAGACTGGAAATTCGATCAACGACATGGCGGGCTGGAGGGGTGCGTGACACAGCGCTCGACAGTGAAGTGGGGAAGACACGAATGAGACTGGCGACGATTCTGCTATGTTTTCTGCTGGCGTTGCCCGCCTCGGCGCAAGGCATCCAGCAGACCAAGGGCAATTTCGAAGACAAGTTTCGCCAGCTGGACGAAGTCCTCCCCGATCCGAATGTTTACCGCAATGCATCGGGCGCCCCCGGCCACCAGTACTGGCAGCAGGAGGCCGACTATACGATCAAGGCGCGGCTGGACGAGGATCGCCGCCGCCTGAGCGCGGAATCGACCATTCGCTACACCAACAATTCGCCCGACACGCTGCCGTGGATCTGGCTGCAATTGGACCAGAACATCTTCCGCACCGATTCCATGGCTGAGCTGACCGACGATTTCGGTGGCCCGGGCCGCCGTGGACCGGCGGTCAGCACTGGTGGAGGCGGAGAGCCTGCGCGCCTGTCGCTGGAAGAGGTGCGTCGCCAGCAGGCAATGGAGGATAACGAGTACGGGTACGAAATCCGGTCCGTGCGCCTCGTGAACGGTGGCGACCTGCCGCATACCATTGTCGGCACGCTGATGCGGATCGACCTGCCGACCCCGCTCGAACCGGGCCAGAGCGTCGAGTTCGCGATCGATTTCGATTTCAATATCGTCGAAGAGAACACGATCTATGCGCGTTCGGGTTACGAGCATTTCCCCGACGATCCGCGCCCGGGCGGCAATGATATCTACCTCTTCGCGCAGTGGTTCCCGCGGCTGGTCGCCTATTCGGATTACGAGGGCTGGCACAACAAGGAGTTCCTCGGGCGTGGCGAGTTCACGCTCGAATTCGGCGACTACGACGTGACCATGACGGTGCCGGACGATCACATCGTCGCCTCCACCGGCGTGCTCCAGAACCCGGCCGAGGTCCTGACGGCCCAGCAGCGCCAGCGGCTCGAGCGGGCGCGCAGTGCCGACGAACCGGTTTTCATCGTCACACCGCAAGAGGCGGAAGCGAACGAGCGCACCGGGCCGAGCGGGACCAAGACGTGGCACTTTGCTGCCGAGAACGTGCGCGATTTCGCCTGGGGGTCGAGCCGCAAGTTCGCGTGGGATGCGCAGGGCCACAAGCAGCCAGGCGCCGAGAACGAAACCGTCATGGCGATGTCGTTCTGGCCCAAGGAAGGCGGCGAGCTGTGGCGCAAATATTCGACCGCAGCGGTGGTCCACACCATGAAGGTCTATTCGCGTTTCAGCTTCGACTATCCCTACCCGACCGCGCAATCGGTCAACGGGCCGGTCGGCGGGATGGAATACCCGATGATCACCTTCAACGGGCCTCGCACGACCTTGAACGACGATGGTACGCGCACCTATTCCCTGTCGGAAAAGATGTTCCTTGTCGGCGTGGTGATCCACGAGATCGGCCACATCTATTTCCCGATGACGGTCAATTCGGACGAGCGGCAATGGACTTGGATGGACGAGGGGATCAATTCCTTCCTCGATTCCGTGGCCGGCTACGAATGGGATCCGGACATGCCATGGGGCGGCAGCATCCCCCGGGATCTCATCCCCTACATGGTCTCGAACAACCAGGTGCCGATCATGACGCAGTCGGACTCGGTGCTCAATCTCGGCCCCAATGCCTATGGTAAGCCTTCGGCCGCCTATCATATCCTGCGCGATACGGTGATCGGGCGCGAACGGTTCGATTTCGCGCTGAAGGAATATGCGCGCCGCTGGAAATTCAAGCGTCCGACGCCGGCTGACTTCTTCCGCACGATCGAGGAAGCCTCCGGCACCGATCTCGACTGGTTCTGGCGTGGCTGGTTCTACACCACCGATCACGTCGATATTTCGCTCGATTCGATTTACAAGATGCGGATCGACACCGAAAACCCGGATATCGACCTGTCGCGGCGTCGGGCGGAGCTGGCGAGCGATCCGGCGAAGATCGGCGTATTGCTGAACGAGGAGCAGGATCTGCCGATCTGGGTGCTCGAACATCCCGGCATCACGGATTATTATGACGAGAACGACCAGTTCACCGTCACCCCCAAGGATCGCGAAAGGTATACCAGCTTCCTCGAAGGGCTGGAGCCGTGGGAGCGCAAAGTGTTCGACCGCGCGGTGAAGGAGGACAAGAACTATTACGTCCTCACCTTCTCCAATAAGGGCGGCCTGGTCATGCCGATCATCCTCGGCCTGACTTTCACCGACGGCAGCACGCAAAAGATGACAATCCCGGCGGAGATCTGGCGGCGCAATCCGCGCGAAGTCAGCAAGCTGCTGGTGTTCGACAAGGGCAAGGAACTACAGCAGGTCGTCCTCGACCCCAATTGGGAGACCGCCGATGCGGATATCGAGAACAATTACTACCCGCGCCGCATCATCCCGAGCCGGATCGAAGCCTATAAGTCGGAAGGCGGCAATTCGCGCCTCAGCCGCGACCTGATGAACGAGGCTGCCGGAGAATGATCCGCTTCCTGATCGCCTGCCTGATGATGGCCGTGGCAATCTCGCCTGCGGCTGCGCACCAGCAGAAGCTGGCTATCTCGACTGTCTCGATCAACGAACATACGGGCATGCTCGAGGTGGTCCACCAGGTACCGCTTCACGACGCTGAACATGCCCTGCGCAAGGAAGGCACGCATTCGCCCGATATTATCGGCAGCGAGGCAAGCCGGGAGGCCTTTGCCAGCTATGTGGCAGAGCGCTTTTCCATCCTCGTCGATGGTGAAGAGGCTGCGCTGACCTTTGTCGGCAGCGAGGTGAGCGGCGGTAGCCTGTGGGTTTACCAAGAGATGGATGCGCCGCCCGCCACCGCGACGATTGCATTGAACTCGCAGATTCTCACGGATGTGTGGATGCGTCAGGAAAATCGCGTGAATATCGGCGGGGGCACAGATGTGGAGACCCTCGTTTTCCGCAGCGGTGACGGCTTCAAGACGGCGGAGCTTAGGCGCTGAAGTCGGCTACGCGCTTGGCCGTTTGTAGGCGCTGTCGTGTGTAAAGCGCCGTCCAGTTCCGTCCGATACCCGGGCGACAGACAGGTGCCGGCGATGCCGGACAAGGGGAGTGAAACAGCCATGAAATTCACGATTGCCGCCATCCTGCTGGCCACAGCCACCCCGGCGCTTGCGCAGGAGCAGGCCGTGGAACCTGCTGCCCCCAAGCCCGCCGCAGTGGTCGCCGACGGCATACCGCCCGTCCCGCAGGAGCTGGTGAGTGAGACCCGCCCATACTTCGAATATCGCACTGCAGGCTTCTCCGACTGGGACCCTGAGAGTCGCGCGATGTACATCGGCACGCGCTTCGGCGATGTTGCCCAGCTCCACCGTGTCGCACGGCCGGGTGCTGCGCGCACCCAGCTTACCTTCGAGGCCGAGCCCATAGGCGGCGTATCGGTTTCGCCGGGCGCGGGCGATGTGAAGCTGATTTCCAAGGATATCGGGGGCAACGAGTTCTACCAGATATATCGGCTGGAGGACGGCAAGCTGACGCTGCTGACCGATGGTACGAGCCGCAATAGTCGCGGAGCATGGATGCCGGACGGGTCGATGGTCGCCTTCAGTTCGACCAAGCGCAATGGGCGCGATACCGATCTCTATCTGATGGACCCGCGCGATCCGTCGACCACGCGCATGCTGGCGGAACGGCAGGGCGGTGGCTGGTTCGTGGCCGATTTCACACCCGATGGCCGCACCGCGCTGGTCGGCAACTACATCTCGGTCACGAAGATGGAATTGTACCATCTCGACGTGGCCAGCGGTGCGATCACCCGGATCACTCCGGAAGACGCCTCTGTTGCCTATAGCGGCCTGCAATATGCGCCCGACGGTCGGCTGTGGGTGGCAAGCGATAATGGCTCGGAGTTCAAGCGGCTCGGCGTGCTCGATACGGCGACCGGCACCTTCGATCCTGTCATCGAAGAGCCCTGGGACATCACCGGCTTCGACATTTCCGAAGATGGCGCGACCATCGCTTACGAAGTGAATGCCGCAGGGCAATCGCAGCTCAAGCTGTATGATATTGCTTCGGGTGAGGCGCGCGAAGTCGCGCTGCCGCCCGGTGCACTGGGTGGCCTGCAATTCGCGCCGTGGGGCGAGCTAGGCATGACGCTCGTATCCAACCGGGGCGCTGCCGATGCCTACAGCGTCGACCCGCGAACGCTCGAGCTGACACGCTGGACGATGAGCGAGATGGGTGGCCTCGATCCGCAGGCCAACGTGCTGCCCGAACTGATCGAGATCGAAAGCTTCGATGGCGAGAAGATGTCGGGCTTCCTCTATGCCCCCGATGCTTCGCGGCACCCCGGGCCGCGCCCGCTGCTGGTGAATATCCATGGGGGGCCGGAAGGGCAGTCGACCGCGACGTTCCTTGGCCGCAACAACTACCTGATCAACGAATTGGGGATCGCGATCTTCTACCCCAATGTGCGCGGCTCGACCGGGTTCGGGAAGCGTTTCGTCAGCCTCGACAACGGCCCGTTCCAGCGTGAGGATTCGGTGAAGGATATCGGCGCGTTCCTTGACCGGCTGGAGGCGGACCCGCGGATCGACAAGAACCGGATCGGAGTGACCGGCGGCTCCTACGGCGGGTACATGTGCTACGCCAGCGCGATTGCCTATGGCGAACGGCTCAAGGGTGCGAACTGCATCGTCGCGATTTCGGACTTCGTCACCTTCCTCGAAAACACGCAGGATTATCGCCGCGACCTGCGCAGGGTCGAATATGGCGACGAGCGTGATGCCGAGCAGCGCGCCAAGCTGAAGGAAATCAGCCCGCTAACCCGCGCAGACGAAATCCGCATCCCGCTGATGGTGGCGACCGGCGCCAACGATCCGCGCGTGCCCGCCTCGGAAGCCGACCAGATCATTGCCGCCGTCCGCGACAATGGCGGCGAGGCCTGGCATTTCCTCGCACAGAACGAAGGGCACGGGTTCGCCAAGAAGGAGAATGCCGACTACTTCTACTGGTCGACGATCATGTTCTGGCAGCGCCATCTGCTCGGCGAGTAGACAGCAACAGGCGTGCTGAAAGAATACGCCTTCGCGCTGACATGGCGGGTGGGCGTGCTGGCCTGCGTCGCGGTAGGCGTGCTGGTCCTGTATGGTCGGTTCACTTCCCCGCGCGAACAGCCCGACGAAACTGTCGCGCTGCAGCTTGAGCCAGTGCCGGAGGCGCTCGATCCGCTTGACATGGGGCAGGCACCCGACCCGAAGGCTGGTGCCGTGATCGAGGATATCTGGAAGCCCGCCGCCACCCCGCCCGGTGGGATTTCATGGTCGATCCTGGAGGCAACCGGAGAAACGACGCGCACCGATGCTGAGGGCTATATCGTTTCGAAGCCCCGGTTCACCTCGAAGGTAGAAAGCCTGGAGGGCAAGCGCATCAAGGTCGCGGGCTGGATGACGCCGTTGGATAATGGAGCGCGGCAAACGCATTTCGTGCTGCTGGGCTATCCGCCCGGATGCCCGTTCCATTTTCACG
This sequence comes from Alteriqipengyuania sp., assembly GCF_964222115.1. Classification (NCBI taxonomy): domain Bacteria; kingdom Pseudomonadati; phylum Pseudomonadota; class Alphaproteobacteria; order Sphingomonadales; family Erythrobacteraceae; genus Alteriqipengyuania; species Alteriqipengyuania sp. The sequence continues at coordinate 61,794 of NZ_CAXQBM010000012.1, read as the reverse complement.
CCAATCCCAACCAGTTCATCGAGGTCTTTGCGGAAACGCCTTTCCGCACCGACGAGGTAAAGGTTCACGTAGTCACGGGTGTGCTCGAACTGACAGGCGAGGACGAGAGCGGGATATTTTACAGATTGCGGCAGGCGGAACCGGGCTGAGGGACGTGAGTCCGGCCCGGCTTCGCTCGGTTGCAGGGTTTCGTCACCAGGCGCGGAAACTTGCAGCGCGCCGGCAGCAAGGATTGCAGCAAGGCTCAGCCAGTTTATTCGGCCAAAGCGGCGCTTCTCCTGGCCCGGCTGCGCCAGTTGAGGATATGCGCGCTGGCGACCATTGCCGCGCCGAGCGAGGTCGGCCCCGTTTCAAGCAGTTCTCCCTTGACGAACAGCGCGCCGACCATGAGCGCAAGGCCGGTAAAGCCGATACCGAGCCGTAATCCGAGGCTGTCCGCGCGATGTCGCGAGACGAGCAAACGTAACTGCTGAGCGGAACCGCCAGGGCGACCATCATGAGATGGAATTCTTCGGGGAGCGAGAGCGCGGAGCTCCAGCTAGGCAAGATCACCAGGGCCAACGGAAGGACGAGGCAATGGATGATGCACGCGGTCGAGAGCACCACCCCGGCGCCATCCATGGCGGTGGCAGTCGCGCGGGTCCTGTGCTTCATCGGCGATTCTCCGGATCGATCCGCGGGGTGTCGATAGCCAAGAGGAACCTGCGCTCCCCCGTTCCGGCAATGGGCGGCGAACGGTGCAGGCAGGGCTCGTGCCCCTCCGCAAACATCCATCCCTTGACCAAGGCGATATCGCCGGGCCCGATATTCAGGAGGTTGTCCGTGTCTGCCTGGTTGGAGGGGGCGAACTGGGTGCCGCGCCCGACATAGGTCGTGATGAGCCGCAGGTCGGTGTAGTCGGCATGCAGTTTTCGGCAGGAATCATTGTCCACGAGTTCCAGCCGCAGGCGCACCTCGCCGCATTTCATCAATTCCGCGAAGAGAGTGGCGAGCTGGCCGATATCCCGGGCGAGCGCATCGGGCAGGTCGCCAAGCGCGGCGACCGCTTCGTGCGGAGCGCCCCTGCCGCGCCACATGAACGGGTCGAGCATCAGGAGCGGCTTTGCCGCAAGTTCCAGCTGTGCTGCCGGGCGCTCTTCCACGATAACGGAAACTCCGGAATCCCGGATCGCAGTCCAGTCGTCAGCGAACCGTATATGATCGGGCCAGCCCTGGGCCGAGGTTTCGCGAGCAGGCGCGGATGCGAGCAACATGTCCGGTTCCGTATTCAGGTGGTGATGGCGGGGCGGGCGGCGTCACCGATCATGGGCGTGCCCTTCATGATCCTGGTGGTTCGGCCCGCCCGCATCCGTGCGCGGATGCTCTCCCGTAAGCCCGTGGGTATGCTCACCGGCATGGCCGCCCAGCAGGACGAGCGCGGCAATGAGGGCAAACCCGGTTGCCTTGGCAACCAGGCTTGTGCCGCTACCGTCCGACGCCAGAAGATGGCTGTGGCCGATGCCGAAATGGAGGAAGGTTCCCGCTCCCACGGCCAGCAGGTGCGGCACGTATGCGCTCGCAAAACTGTCGGTACTGGTGGTGAAGACGGCCGCGACGACCCCGATCGGCAGGGCTGCGACAAACATCAGCAGCAGGATGCCCCCCAGCCAAGGGGCGATGGTGCTGCGCGCAAGCAGCCTGCCGAAGGCAAAGGCTTCCGCCATCTTGTGCACGGCGAGGGCGACGAACAGCACCAGGAGGATCGACGCGCTGTCTTCGGCGCCCATGGCAAAACCGGTCAGGAACATGTGGGTGACGAGGACCAGGGTGACGATCAAAGCCTGGATGCGCGCGCCGCCGTTGCCACCCAGGCTGTCCAGCACCTTGAGAAACAGTACCGTCGCGCCGGCGAGAACGAAGATCAGCAGTGGCTCTTCCCCTTGCGCCTGAACCGCAAAGACCGCTTCGGGGAGGAGGTGCAGGAAGCCGACCCCCAGAAAAATCCCGCCCGCAGCCGCGTCCCCGATCTGCGCGAGCCCCGAGCCGGGGCCACGCGCCGATCCACGCCAGATGAACGAGATGCTCGCCATCAGCGCAGAGAGGAGCGCCAGCCCGGTGACCGCGATCCACAGCAGTTCATGCCCCGAAATGTCCAACGTACCCCAATCCAAGTTCTGCGCGCCAATGAAGCGCCCTAATGTAACAATGTATCATCTAATGCAAGTTGTGCCGAAAACAGCGCCTTCGATGGCCCGGGACGGGCCATGCCGGCCTGACGATACGGCTGGCTCGCCAACCTCGACAGACATTCCAGAATGATATATGGTCCCAAATTATGATCAAACCGAAAATCCTTGCTCTTGCCGCCGTATCGGTGGCTGTTGCGGCTCCTTCGACGGCTTCCGCCTGCGATCTGGACGGCTTCGATGGCATGCATCGATTGAATCCGTTCGGCGGTATGGCGTTTGGCAAGGGATACCCGATGGGCTCTGCCGCGCAGTCCCCTGCGCCCGCCCCCGCTGCGGAGCCTGCTGCGAAGAAGGACGATTCGAACGCGAAGAGGAAGGCCGAAGCTGCGCCCGAGCCGATCCGCCAATGGGAAGAGCAGGGCAATTCCGAGCCGATCTCGCGCGAGGATATGTCGACCTTTACCTGACCGATGCTGCTAACCGTCTCCAACGTCGGCAAGGCGTATGGTGGTGTTCGCGTACTTGGCGGAGCCACTTTCGAACTCGCCCCGCAGGAGCGCGTCCTCCTGCTAGGGCCTTCGGGTTCGGGTAAATCGACGCTGATCAATATCGTCTGCGGGCTCCAGTCGCCCGACGAAGGCACCGTCCTGGTCGATGGGGTGCCGATTGCGGCAGCGGACGGAAGCGCTGCGGGAGACGAGGTCAGGCGGAAGAACCTGGGCATTGTCTTCCAGACCCTGCGCCTGATTTCCGCCCTCAGCCTGCGTTCCAACCTCGCGCTTGCGCAGCGGCTACAGACCGGATCGAGCGACGAGGGCATGATTGGCGAGACCCTGGAGCGCCTCGGTATTACGCACCGGGCCGACGCCCGCCCGTCCGAACTGAGCCAGGGCGAGGCGCAGCGCGCCGCAATTGCCCGCGCAATCGTGGTCAAGCCCAAGTTGCTGATTGCCGACGAGCCGACATCCGCGCTCGACCATGTCAATGCAGAGGCGGTTGCGAAACTGTTGCTGGAACTCTCGGAGCAAGCGGGCACTGCCCTGTTGGTCGCCACGCATGACGACCGGCTGGCACCCTATTTCTCGCGCACCTTGCGGCTCGAAAGCGGCAAACTGGCCGACAGTCCGACCGCGCAGGGAGTGCCTGCCTGATGCTGAGTCTTGCCTGGGCCTATCTGCGTGACAGACCGCTCACCACGGCGCTCAACGTGCTGCTGCTGTCGATCGCTGTCGCCATGCTGATCCTCCTGATGCAGCTGGGGCAGCAGGGTACCGACCGGCTGCAACGCGATGCGGAAGGGATCGACCTGGTGGTCGGCGCCAAGGGTTCGCCCCTGCAGCTGATCATGTCGAGCGTGTTCCATATCGACCAGCCGACCGGGAACATTCCCGGCGACAGTATCGAGCTCTTGCGACGCGATCCGGCGGTGGGGCGGGTCGTGCCGCTGGCGCTTGGCGACAATTTCCAAGGGTACCGGATTGTCGGCACCAATGAGGATTTCATCGCCCAATATTCGCTCGAGATGGCGCAGGGGGCATATTTTGATGCCCCGATGCAGGCCGTCCTTGGAGCGGACGTTGCCAAGACGACCGGCGCGACACTCGGGCAAAGGTTCATCGGCTCTCACGGACTGGCCGAGGATGACTCGCAGGGCCATGAACATGCGCCTTTCACCACGGTGGGAATCCTGGAACCCACCGGCGGTGTGGCCGACCGGTTGATCCTGACCTCGGTCGAGAGCGTGTGGGACGTTCACGGGATCGAACACGATCACGACCACGACGCCCATGAGCATGAGGGGCATGACCACGCCGAGGATGCCCATTCCGAAGAAGAGCATGCGCATGAGCACGATGCAGAAGCGCACGATGAAGACAGGGCTGGCGAACCCGGCGATCAGGCTGCTTCCGATCGTCGTCCGGTTCTACAGGCTGCTTCGCAGGAGCTCGAGCCCGAACTGACCGCATTGCTGGTGAGCTATCGCAATGCATCGGGCGCGATCCGCATTCCTTCCATGGTCAATCGACAGACCGAACTGCAAGCTGCCGTGCCGGCCACGGAAACGGCCCGCCTGCTCGGGCTGGTCGGTGCCAGCATCGAAGGGATCCGGCTGTTCGCATGGCTGCTCGCGCTGACGGGCGGGCTGGCGATCTTCGTTGCGCTGCTGAACATGGCGCGCAATCGCGAAGGCGATCTGGCGCTGCTGCGCGTCATGGGGGCCAGCCGATCCCAGGTGTTCGCTACGGTCATCATGGAAGGCGTCATCACCGCCGCGATGGGCGCGCTGACGGGCCTGCTGCTGGCGCATGTGCTGATCGCCGTGGCAAGCTCTGCCTTCCCGGTCATGAGCGAGCTGGGAATTTCGGCCGTCGATATCATGCCGGCAGAATTCATGTTATGTGCAGCGGTGATTGCTATAGGGGCGATCGCAGCGCTGATCCCGGCATGGCGCGTCTATCGCCTCGATCCGGTCCATACGCTCAGTCGTTCGCAATAGCGGAGCCACACATGTTGAAACGCACGCTGACTATCGCAGCCATCGCGTCCCTGTCCGTCACAACTGTTTCGGCGCCCCCGGTGGTGGCCATGCAATCGGGTGGACAGGTCGAAGATATCTGGAAGCCCGCCGCAACGCCCAAGGGCGGTGTCTCCTGGAAAACGCTTGAGGCGACCGGAGAGCGCACTCGCAAGGACTCCGAGGGCTACATTGTTTCAAAGCCGATCTTCACGTCGAAGGTGAAATCGCTCGAAGGCAAGCGGATCAAGGTCGCCGGCTGGATGATGCCGCTCGAGAATGGATCGCGGCAGAAGCACTTCGTGCTGCTCGGCTACCCTCCCGGGTGCCCGTACCATTTCCATGCTGCGCCCAACCAGTTCATCGAAGTGTACGCGGACAAATCCTTCCAGACCAACGAGAGCAAGATGTTCGTGGTCAGCGGCGTGCTGGAACTGACCGGCTACGATGAAAGCGGCATTTTCTATCGCCTGAAGGCGGCGCGGCCCGGCTGATCGGGTTGCGGCAAGACCAGAGGATCAGGGGGGAGGCGGCCATGCTGCCTCCCCCTTATTCGTTTCCGGCTACAGCCGGTATTCGCCATCCACGCGGCGCAGCGTGCCCTGGACCCCTTCGCGCAGGATGTTGGGCAGCAGCGCCGCCGGCATGTCCTGATAGGAAACGGGGCGCAGGAAGCGCTCGATCGCCAGCGTGCCGACCGATGTGCTGCGCCCGTCCGATGTCGCGGGGAAGGGCCCGCCATGGACCATCGCATGGGTTACATCGACGCCTGTGGGCCAGCCATTGGCAATGATGCGCCCGGCGAGCTGTTCGAGCACCGGGATCAGCTTCGCCGCAGCCTCGTGATCGCTCTCGTTCATGTGCAGCGTGGTCGTCAGCTGGCCTTCCATGCCCGAGAGGACCTGCGCCACCTGATCGAGATCCGTGCAGCGCACGATCAGCGATGCGGGGCCGAAAACCTCTTCCTGGAAATCGGGATCGGCAAGGAATGCGTCGGCCGAGACGGTGTAGACCTGTGCGCGTCCGCAGGTGCCCGGTGCCTCTTCGCCCAGCCCGACAAGCTCGGCCCCGCTACGCTCGGACAGGCGCTTCGCCCCTTCGGCATAGGCGGAAGAGATACCGGTGGTGAGCATTGTCTGACCGCCCACATCGGGCAGCGCCTTGGCGGCGGCGGAAACGAACCTGTCCAGCGCCTCGCCCTCTATGGCCAGCACGATGCCGGGATTGGTGCAGAATTGCCCTGCGCCCATCGACAGCGAACCGACATAGGCCTGGGCGAGGTCTTCGGGCGCTTCGGCAAGGCGCGAAGGCAGCAGGGTGACCGGATTGACGCTGCTCATCTCGGCATAGACCGGGATCGGCACGGGGCGCGATGCGGCATGTTTCATCAGCGCGAGCCCGCCGCCACGCGAGCCCGTGAAGCCGACCGCAGCGATGCGCGGGTCCTTCACCAGCGCTTCGCCCAGCGCATTCTCAGTCCCGTTGAGGAGCGAGAATACGCCTGCTGGCAAGCCTGCCTCGGCCACCGCATCGGCGATCGCGCCTGCGACCAGCTCGCTGGTTCCGGGGTGGGCAGGGTGGCCCTTTACGACCACGCAGCACCCCGCGGCGAGGGCGGAGGCGGTGTCGCCACCCGCGACCGAGAAGGCGAGCGGGAAGTTCGATGCGCCGAACACCGCGACCGGGCCGAGCGGGATCATCCGCAGGCGCAGGTCCGGCTTGGGCGGCGTGCGGTCGGCATCGGCATGGTCGATGCGCAACGCCTGCCACGCGCCGTTCTCCACCTCGGCGGCGAACAGGCGCAGCTGGCCGACGGTCCGCCCGCGCTCCCCGTTGAGGCGCGCTTCGGGCAAGCCGGTTTCCTTCATCGCACGTTGCGTCAGCGTATCGCCCAGCGCGTCGATCTTTTCCGCGACGAGTCGCAGGAAGGCGGCTCGCTCCGCCAGCGGGCGCGTGGCATAGTCGCGTTGCGCCGTAGCTGCCCTCTTGCACGCATCGGTTACGTCCTGCGGGCTGGCCGCAGCGAAGCTTTCCCCGAAGGGCTCTCCACTGGCGGCATCGCGGGCCTGAAAGGTCGCAGTTCCGGCCCGGCGTTCCCCGGCCACGAAATTCTCACCGGTCAAAGTCACGCGCACTCTCCCATCTCATATCGGTTCGGCTAAGATCGACCGGCGCGGGCACGCAAAGTATGCTTGCGCTGGCGCCGGTCTGCGTTGTAGGTAGCGCTAACATAAACAACCGGTCATGCAACCGGGATAGGGAGCGGAACATTGGACAAGGCACATGATGCCCCGAATATGGGGCTGATTTCGGCGATCGTGCTGGTCGCGACTCTGGGCGGATTTCTGTTCGGGTTCGACAGCGGGGTGATCAACGGTACGGTCGACGGGCTGCGCCTCGCATTCAATTCGGACGATGTCGGCACCGGCTTTAACGTCGCATCGATGCTGCTGGGCTGCGCGGTTGGCGCATTCTTCGCGGGCCGGATGGCCGACGTCATTGGGCGCAAGAAGACGCTGCTGATCGCGGCGGTCTGCTTTATTGTCAGCGCCTATGGGTCGGGTATCGCGGGCAGCTCTACCGAGTTCGTGATCTACCGGATCATCGGCGGTTTCGCGGTCGGCGCAGCCAGCGTGCTCGCGCCCGTTTACATCAGCGAAGTCACGCCGGCGCACCTTCGCGGGCGGCTTTCCAGCCTCCAGCAGGTGATGATCATCATCGGCCTGACTGCTGCATTTCTATCCAACTACCTGCTGGCCGAATACGCAGGCTCCTCCATCCAGGAGTTCTGGCTGGGTTTCGAGGCATGGCGCTGGATGTTCTGGATCGAACTGGTGCCGGCGACGATCTTCCTGATCGCGCTGCTGTTCATCCCGGAAAGCCCGCGCTTCCTCGTTAGCCGGTCGCGCCAGGGCGATGCGCATGGCGTGCTGGAACGCCTGTTCGGCAATGCCTTTGCGCAGCGCAAGGTGGGTGAGATCGAAGAATCGCTTGCCAGCGATCACCGTCCGCGCCTGTCCGATCTGGTCGACAAAACGCGCGGCAAGATCCGCCCCATCGTGTGGACCGGCATCGGACTTGCCGTGTTCCAGCAGCTCGTCGGGATCAACGTCGTGTTCTATTACGGCGCGGTGCTGTGGCAGGCGGTCGGTTTCAGCGAGAGCGACGCGCTCAAGATCAATATCCTCAGCGGCTCGATCTCGATCGGTGCGGTGATCCTCGCGATCCTGCTGATCGACCGGATCGGGCGCAAGCCGCTGCTGCTGATCGGCTCTATCGGCATGGCGATCACGCTCGGCATCATGGCGGTTTCGTTCATGAGCGGGGAGCTGGTCGACGGGAAACTCGCCCTGTCGGACGATGCCGGCCTGGCCGCGCTGGTCGCCGCCAATGCCTATGTTGCCTTCTTCAACTTCAGCTGGGGCCCGGTGATGTGGGTGATGCTGGGCGAGATGTTCCCCAACCAGATCCGCGGATCCGGCCTTGCGGTGAGCGGCTTTGCCCAGTGGATTGCCAATTTCGGGATTACCATGACCTTCCCGATCATGCTTGCGACGATCGGCCTGACCGGTGCTTACGGCTTCTATGCCGCCAGCGCGGCGGTCTCCGTGATCTTCGTGTGGCTCATGGTCCGCGAGACCAAGGGCGTCGAGCTGGAAGACATGCAGGGCTAGTCTCTATCGGGCCGCTTCGCATATGCGGGCGGCCCGGAGGGATTGGCGAGGCACGATGGCCGGCATGACCGAATCTTCGCGCAAGCCTGTAAGGGTCGTGGTGCTGGGCGGTGGCACCGCCGGGTGGATGACTGCCGCCAGTCTTGCCCGCCTGCTGGACGGCCAGGTATCGGTCGACCTGATCGAAAGCGAGGACATCGGCATCGTCGGCGTCGGCGAAGCGACATTGCCGCATATCCGCGGCTTCGTCGAAAGCCTCGGTATCGACGAAGCCGAATTCATGAAGGCGACCCACGCGACCTACAAGCTGGGGATCGACTTTCGCGATTTCGGGCGGATCGGCGAAAGCTATATCCACCCCTTCGGGTCTTTCGGGGAAGAGTTGGCCGGGGTCGGCTTCCACCACTACTGGCTGGAACTGAACCGGCGCGGCCTGGCCGGGCCGCTTGGCGACTACTCGCTGTGCGTCGCGGCGGCGCTGGCCAACCGTTTCGAGCCGCCCGCGCAGGACATGTCGCTGCGATCGACCTACGGCTATGCATACCAGTTCGACGCGACGCTGTTCGGCCCATTCATGCGGACCTTCGGCCAGTCCATCGGTGTGACGCGGCACGAAGGGCTGGTCACGCAAGTGGAACGCGACGCCGACAGCGGGGATGTGACCGCGCTGCTGCTGAAAGACGGGCGCCGGATCGAAGGCGACCTCTTTATCGACTGCTCGGGTTTCCGCTCGCTGTTGCTGGGGCAGGAGCTCGATGTCGAGTGGGAGGACTGGACCCACTGGCTGCCGTGCGACCGCGCGGCGGCGATGCCGTGCACCCACGCGAGCGAGGATATCCGGCCCTATACCATCGCCACTGCCATGCCCGCAGGCTGGCGCTGGCAGATCCCGCTCCAGCACCGGATGGGCAATGGCTACGTATTCTCCAGCGCGCATATCTCCGAAGAGGAAGCGTGCGACGCGATCCGCGGGGCGGCGGAAGGTGAGCCGCTGGCCGATCCGCGCATCCTGCGGTTCCGCCCTGGGCGGCGCAGCCGCTCGTGGAGCCACAACGTCATCGGCGTCGGGCTGGCGAGCGGCTTCCTCGAACCGCTCGAATCCACCTCGATCTACCTCGCCCAGATGGCGATTACCTACCTGATCGAGCTGTTCCCCGAAGGCGGCCAGATCGAACCCGCCGACCGCGACGAGTTCAACCGGCTGGTCGACATGGAATACGACCGGGTGCGCGATTTCCTGATCCTGCACTACCATACGACGACGCGCAGCGATTCCGAATTCTGGAACCATGTCCGCACGATGGACGTGCCGGACAGTCTTGCCGAAAAGCTTGAACTCTGGCGCGAGGCGGGCCGGATCGAAAAATACTCCGACGGCTTGTTCTACGATGCGAGCTGGATCGCGGTCTATGTCGGGCAGGGGTACCTGCCGCGACGGCACGACGCGCGCACGGGGCTAGTCGATCCCGCGCGGCTGAAGGCTGCGGCCGACCGCCTGCAGCAGGAGATCGCGAGCGAAGTATCGCGCATGCCGAACCACCGCGAATACCTACACGCAGAGGCGGCGCGGCTGGCCGCAGCATCATGAGCGAAGCGCGCGAACCCTTACGCCGGATCGTCGTGGTCGGCAGCGGCCCGGTCGGCGTGCTGAGCGCCATCGGGCTGCGCCGTGCCTTGCCCGGCACAGAAGTCGTGGTGGTTGCACTCGCGCCGCAGGGTCCTTCGTTTGCCGATTTCGCCGCGACCGCGCTGCCGTTCACCAACCAGCTGCACGAGCGGCTGGAGATCGACGAGGCACGGCTGATCCTGGGCGCGGGCGGCAGCCATCGGCTGGCCACGCGCACTTTCGGCTGGGGCGAGGAAGGCCAGCAGGGCGTCTTCACGCATGGCGGGCCGAGCAGCCCCGGCCTGCATACCCGGTTCGCGCGCGACTGGGGCCGCGGACCGCGCAATGTCGGCGAGCAGCGCCCCGCCGGGTCGCTGGCCGAAGTGCTGGCCGATGCAGGGCGTTTTGCGCCTCCGCCGACCGACCGCGACAACCCGCTCTCCAGCGTCGAGTATGCGCTGCGCTGGAACCCGCAGGCCTATCGCGACCTGCTGATCCAGTTCGCGCAGCACCTCGGCATCGGCCATGTCCACGCCCGGATCGAAACTATCGAGCGCGATGGTTCGGGGGGCATCTCGGGGCTGATGATGGAGGGGCAGGGCTGGCTCGATGCCGACCTGTTCGTCGATTGCAGCGGCTCGGCGGCGGTGCTCGCTTCGGCCTTGCCCGGGTTCGCGATCATCGACTGGTCCGCCGCACTGCCGACCCGGCGCATTCTTGTCGCGCCGCCGGGACAGGCGATGCTCGCGCTGGAAGATCGGACGACGCTGCTCGATGCAGGTTGGCTGATCGAACTCGCCGGACGCGACGGGTTGCAGACCATGCTCGGGGTGGGCGAGGGCGTGAGCGACGGGGACGCGGTGCAGGCGCTGGGGGCCGAACAGGTTGCCGATTTCCCGCTTGCGCCCGGTCGCATTCAGCAGCCGTGGGTCGGCAATGTCATCGCCATCGGCGATGCCAGCGCGCAGTTCGAGCCGCTCGGCAACTTCAACCTCGACCTCGCGCACCGCCAGCTCGCGCTGCTGCTCGAATTGCTGCCCGGGCGCGATATCCACCCGCTCGAACGGGCGGAATATAACCGCCGGGCGGGGCTGATGATCGACGGGGTGCGCGATCTGCTCTCCCTATACTACGCATCGCCGCGCGCGCGGCAGGTGTTCGGCGATGTCGAAACACCCGAGCCGGTGAAGGTTGCGCTCGACCAGTTTGCGCGACGCGGACGCCTGCCATTCCGCGAGGAATCCGCACTACTCAAAGAAGAGCAGATGGAGCTGCTCGGCGCGCTCGGCTTCGAGCGGGGTACGACCCCGCAGGAGACCGATACAGACCCGCGCGCAATCGAGGCTGCGCAGGCCGAGTTTGCCACGATGGCGCGACAGGCGCTGGAGGTCGCGCCGCCCTATGCGCGGTGGATGGCTTCGGTCACGCAGCCTAGCCCAGCGTAGAGCGCAAGATCGCGCGAATCTGCTCGAACAGGCCCGGCTGGGGTGCGCCGAGCACGCCGCGCGCATGCTCGGGCAGGTGGGCGGCCGGATCGCCGGTACGTTCGAAGATGTAATAGTCCAGCATATGCCGCCACACCGCGCGCTGATCGGGTGGCAGGTGGCGATAGGCCAGGATGCCATGCAGCAGCGCGTCGTAAGGCTGGCCGATCCCCTGCGGCTGTCCCTCGGTCCACCAGTAATTCACGAGGATGCTGACCGACGCGAGCGATTCCACCCCGTGCCACCAGCAATAGGGGATGTAGAGTGCATCGCCGGGTTCGAGCGTCGCCTGCCGCGCGCTCGCCCACGCATCCTCGAAACGGGGAAATGACGCGAGGTCCGGCGCAGTGAAATCGACCATGCTCACCGGCGTTCCGGCCGGGGTCAGTTCGAAGGGGCCGGGATAGAGATTGGGCGTCTGGTCGGGCGGGAAGAGCGTAAATCGCCTCTGGCCTGCGACGCAGCAGGCGATGTTTTCCTTGATGTCAAAATGCGGCGCAACCTTGATCCGGTTGCCGATCCAGATGCGCGGCTCGACGTGCGGCAGCAATGCCAGCCGGTTCTCGCGATGGAATGCGGGCAGGAGTTCGGAGATGATTTCGGACTGGACGGCAACGCCCGGCGCATCGGGCATGTCGGCAGCGTTGAGCAGGTCCCTGAGAAAGGCATCGAGGCGTCCCTGGCCCTTCCTGAAATTGAACCCGGTCAGCGCCTCGTTATAGAAGAACCGCCCCCCCTCGCTTGGTGGCGCGGCAATTGCGACCACCGGGCGGGTGGCACCGCCGTCGATGATATAGTCGACGATGGCCCGATCGCCGGTCCTTGCCGCCTGCACCGATGGCCAGTCGGCCACCAGACCGCGCAACACCACCGGCTCGCCAAGCTCCCTGATCGCGTCGAGCGAGGCATCGCCCGGCGCACCCTCCCACTCGCGGATGGGTTGGGGGGAGGGCAGTCCGCTCATGCCTGAACGCGTTCGGTCGCCGGGATCGCGCTGCCTTGCTGGGCCAGGAAATCGTCCTGCGTCGGCATCTGCGACACGGCCTGCGCGATCACTGAGTGGATATGGTCGAGCCGCTTGAGCGTCTCGGCCTCGTCGAGCAGACCGGCGACCGGGTGATACCCTTGCGGTTCGATGCCTTGCCCCGCCATTACCGACAGCCAGCTGGTTTCGGTAAACAGCTCCTCGTGCTCGCGGATCACACGGCCCGAGCTACGGAACATGGCGAGCTTTTCGGCCAGTCCTTCGGGCGGTTCGAGATGGCGGCAATAGCGCCAGAATTCGGAATCCTCGCGTTCGGTTGCCTTGTAATGCAGCACCAGGAAATCGCGGATGTCGGTATATTCGCGCGCCGTGTCGCGATTGAAGCGCGCGATTTCCTGCTCTCCGAACGCGAAGGTCGGGAAATAAGCGATCAGGCGCGCGATGGCCGACTGGACAAGGTGGATGGCGGTCGATTCGAGCGGTTCGAGGAACCCCCCGGCGAGGCCTAGTGCAACGACGTTCTTCTCCCACGCGCGTTCGCGATGGCCTGCGGTAAAGCGTAGCGGGTTGGGATCGGCGAAGGGCTTCCCGTCGAGATTGGCGAGCAGCAGGTCGGTCGCCTCCTGCTCGCTCATATGCGCAGAGCTGTAGACGTGGCCGTTGCCGATCCGGTGCTGCAGCGGGATACGCCACTGCCAGCCTGCGGGGCGGGCGGTGGAGCGGGTCAGCGGCTGGTGCTCGCCTGCCAGAGTGCACGGCACCGCCACCGCGCGGTCGCATGGCAGCCACTTGCTCCAGTCGCGGAAGGGCACGCCGAGTGCCTGCCCGAGCAGCAGCGAGCGGAAGCCCGAACAGTCGAGAAACAGCTCTCCCTCGATCTGCGATCCGTCTTCCATCTGCACGGAAGTGACGAAACCGCTCTCGCCATCCTGAACGACTTCGACGACCTTGCCTTCGTGCCGGACGACGCCCTGCTTCTCCGCAATGGTGCGCAGGTAGCGGGCATAGCGGCTCGCATCGAACTGGAATGCGTAGGACAGCTTCGACAGCGGGGAGTTCGGGTTGCCCAGCTGCGGCCAGAAGAACTTGCCCGCCTTCCCGGCCATCGCGGCGATCGAATATTCGTCGATCTCCTCGCGCTTGCCCAGCGCGCGCCCGCGCAGCCAAAAATGATGGAATTCGACTCCCATCATGTCGATCCCGTAGCGGCCGAAAGGATGGACGTAGGAATGCCCGGGGCGCAGCCAGTCGACGAATTCGATGCCGAGCTTGTAGGTCGCGTGCGTCTCGCGCACGAATTCGTTCTCGTCGAGGCCGAGCAGGTTGTTGAACGAGAGGATCTGCGGGATGGTCGCCTCGCCCACGCCGACCGTGCCGATGGCCTCGCTTTCCACCAGCTGGACGGACATGCCGGGGAAATCGCCGAGGATCCTGGAGATTGCCGCCGCCGCCATCCAGCCGGAGGTGCCGCCCCCGACGATCACGATCTTGCGGATCGGTTCGCCGTTCATCGCACGCCTCCCACGGCAGCCGGTTGTGCGGGCGCATCCTCGGCCCAGGCCCCGGCGCGGCGGAGGAAGTCCTCCTGGCCGGGCAAACGCTCGGCAGTGCTGCGGTAGCCATCGCGCATCTGGCGCATGGCCTCCTGCACCTTGCGCTCGTCCAGCGTGTCGGCAATCGCGTCATACGCGTTCGGCTCGACATTCTGCCCGAGCATCACCGCGATCCAGCTGGTCTGTCCGAAGAGTTCCGCATTCTCGCGGAACACGCGCCCGTGAAGCCGCCATAGCTCGATCTTCCGGGCAAGGCTGTCGGGCACGTCCATGTCGCGCACGTGACGCCAGAAGGGCGTGTCGCCGCGCTGGGTCGCCTTGTAATGCAGGATGATGAAGTCGCGCACGTCTTCGTAAAGGTCGCGCATCCCGCGATTATATTCGTCGCGCTCGACCGGGCTGATCGGCTTGTCCGGGAACAGCGCGAACAGGCGCTGGATGCCGTTCTGGACCAAGTGGATGCTGGTCGATTCGAGTGGCTCGATGAAGCCCGACGACAGCCCCAACGACAGGACATTGTGGCTCCACGCCTGCTTCCGCATCCCGGTGAGGAAGCGCAGGGTGCGCGGTTCTGCCAGCACTTCGCCCTCGATATTCGCCAGCAGGATATCGCGCGCCTCGTCCTCGTCCATGAAACTGCTGGAGAACACGTGCCCGTTGCCCATTCTGTGCTGCAGCGGGATGCGCCATTGCCAGCCCGCGCCATGCGCGGTTGCGCGGGTGAACGGATCGGGCGAGGCAATATTGCCGGTGGGAACGGCGATGGCCCGGTCGACGGGCAGCCACTGGCTCCAGTCTTCGTAGCCTGCCTCGAGCTCTTCCTCGATCAGGAGCCCGCGGAAGCCCGAGCAGTCGAGAAACAGGTCGCCTTCGATGTTCGATCCGTCTTCCAGCGAGACCGACACTACGTCACCGCTTTCGGGATCGCGGTGCGCCTTCGTGATCCGGCCTTCGCGGCGGATCGCGCCCTGCCGCTCGGCCAGTTTGCGCAGGTAGGCCGCGTACAGGCTGGCGTCGAAATGGAAGGCGTAGTTGATTTCGGAGATCGCCGAGCGGGCCCCGGCAGAGGGGCGCCCGAAACGCCTCAGGCCAGCGGCTGCCGTGCTCATCGAATAGTCGCCGATCGCACCGGCACCATCCCGGTTGCGGACAAGTTCGCGCAGGTAGAGCTGGTGGAACGGGATGCCGTGCAGGTCGTGGCCGTAATCGCCGAAGGGGTGGAAATAGCGATCGCCCTTGCGACCCCAGTCGACGAATTCGATGCCGAGCTTGAAGGTGCCCCTGGTCGCCTTCAGAAACTCGTTCTCCGGAATGTCGAGCATCGAGTTGAAGTTGCGGATCGGCGGGATTGTCGCTTCGCCAACGCCAACGGTGCCGATGGCATCGGATTCGACGAGCGTGATAGAGCGTCGGCCATCGTTGAAGAAGCGGGACAGGGCCGCAGCGGCCATCCACCCGGCAGTTCCGCCCCCGACGATGACGACCTTTTCTATGCGGTTCGCGGTAGCGATACCACCAGCCCCGGACATTCCCTCGACCCCTATTGTTTCGTCTTTGCAACACCCGCGAGGCTAATCTGTTTGCCTGCTATTGCATAGGGCGGAATGTGCCGATATGCTCGGTCAATAATAACGATAAGCACTGCCGTGGTATGGTAGCGCTAACATGGGGAGAGGTGGCCGATATGGCTAAGACGCTTAACGGCGGGTCTGCTGACCGCAATTTCGACAAGATTCGTTTTTTCCTGCGCGCTGGTGCGTCGTCACTGGTGCTGGGCGGCTTGCTGACCAGCCAGGCGGCGCTGGCGCAGGACCGGCCGGAAACGACCGAGACCGAGGAAGCGGGCGAGGGCCAGCAGGGCGCAGAGCCGACGGCGGTTGGCGACAACGTCCTTGTCGTTAGCGGGATCCGCCAGTCGCTTGCCAATTCGCAGGATATCAAGCGCGATGCCGATACCGTGGTCGACGCGATCACCGCGGAAGACATTGGTGCGCTGCCCGATCGCTCGGTTACCGAAGCACTGCAGCGCGTCCCCGGGATCGCGATCAACCGTTTCGCCGGTTCGAACGACCCCGATCACTTCTCGGTCGAAGGCTCGGGCGTTACCGTTCGCGGCCTCAATTTCGTCCGTTCCGAATTCAACGGCCGCACGGCATTCGCCGCCGGCGTTGGTGGGCAGGCGCTGAACTTTGCCGATGTCCCCTCCGAACTGCTCGGATCGGTCATCATCAACAAGAACGCCACTGCCGAAATGATCGAAGGCGGCCTTGCCGGTACGGTCAACCTCAACACCCGCAAGCCGTTCGACCGGCCCGGCTTCCATGTCGGTTTCAGCGCGGAAGCCAATTACGGCGATTTCCAGAAGGAATGGACGCCGACCGGCTCGTTGCTCGTCAGCAACACCTGGGACACCGAAATCGGCCGCTTCGGCATTCTTGCCAGCGGTTCCTTCTCGCAGATCAAGAGCCGCGCAGACGGCATGCAGGTCGCCAACTACCAGACCCGCGACGGAACGCTTGTGCGGACTGCGAACACGACCGATCGTTTCGTATGCCGCAACCCGCTTCCCTCGGCCGAGGACACCATGACCCTGCCTCCGGGCGGGGCAGCTTGCGGCAACTTCGGCAGCGCCGGCGCAGACGGCTTCGCCGACTATGCCGACTACCGTGTCGCACCGGTTGGTGGCCAGTTCCGCACGCAGAACTTCGACCGCAAGCGCGATGGTATCGCCGTTTCGGCCCAGTTTGAATCGATCGATCAGCGCACCCTGCTGACGGCCGAATTCATCCGGTCGCACACGACCAATAACTGGGGCGAGTATACTTACGAGACCGCGCCCGACCTGACCGAGTACAGCACGTACCCGATCGGCTGCCAGCAGAACGCCAACGGCCCGAACGTGATCGACGGCAATGGCGCGATCAACCCGGACGACGAAACTCCGCCGCGCGCGCAGTGCCCCGTCGGCGCTTTCACGGATTTCATCTACGACCAGAACAACCTGTTCCAGTCGGGTTACATCGTCGATGCCTCGAACGGCTGGCGCGGTGCCACCAACAACTACGATCCGACGCTGGGCACGGGCGGCTCGCCCTATGTTCCGATCGGCGGTTCGCAGTTCTCGCTCGCCCGCCGGCAGGTCGCGGACGAAGTCACCAATACAGACTACAGCCTCAACCTGCGTACCGAGCTGACCGACCGCCTGACGGTCGAAGTCGATGCGCAATATGCCACGTCGCGTAAGGAAAACCTGGACTTCAGCCTGTTCGGCTCGATGTTTGCCGATCAGGAGCTCGATATCTCGGGTTCCGTCCCGGTCGCCGTACCGCACAAGCCGCAATACCTCGGCTATACGTGGTCCGCGCCGAGCCCGGATCTGGCTGCGGCGACGGATGCCGAATACTTCGGCGATCCGCGCTTCCAGTTCTGGCGGGCGGCGATGGATCACGCCGAAGACAGCCGTGGCGAACAGTTCGCATTCTCGGCCGACCTCGACTACGAATTCGACGAGGACTCGTTCATCCGCCGTGCCAAGTTCGGCGCCCGCTTCCAGGGGCGTGAGCAGGACGTGCGTTACACGACCTATAACTGGGGTCGCCTGTCCGAAGTGTGGACCGGTAGCCGCCCGATCAACTTCGCCGACACACCGGCGGATGCTTCGGAACGTTACGAGTTCGACAACTTCTTCCGTGGCGAAACCACGCCCCCGCCAGGTGCGTACTACTACTCGGGCGACCTGGTTGGCGACTATGCCGGTGCGATCAATTTCATCCGGTCGATTCAGGACCTGGCGGTCCAGTCGGGCGCGACGGTGGACTGGATGCCCCTGGCCGAGCGTGCACAGGCGATTGCCGGCACGCCCTATCTGCCGAGCGATATCCAGACGATCGACCAGGACGACTATGCTCTCTACGGCATGCTCACCTTCGGCAGCGATGACTTTGGCGGAATGCGTTTCTCCGGCAATGTCGGCCTTCGGTACGTGCGGAGCGATATTCGCTCGGCGAGCTCGCGGGGCCCCGGCAGTCAGGACGATCTGGGGCTGACGGATCCGTATTCGGTGCGCTGCGCACCGCGGAGCCGCCCGCCCGAACTGGGTGGCGGCACAGTCGTCCCGGGCGGTATTTGTACGATTGGCGAGACAGCGTATGAATCGCTGCGCGCCTTCGCGGATGGCAGCCTGTCCTACGATGTCAGCTACAACGACTACGAGTACCTGCTGCCCAGCCTGAACCTGAAGTTTGGCCTGACGGACGATCTGATCCTGCGTCTGGCCGGTTCGAAGGTGCTTTCGCGGCCCGAGAACAGCTATATTCGCAACTACTTCACGCCCACCGTCGATACCGAGGGTAACTACCTGGCTTCGGCAGGAGACCCGTCACTGCTGCCCGCAACTGCATGGCAGTTCGACGCCAGCCTGGAGTGGTACTTTGCACGGGTCGGCTCGCTGACACTGAACGCGTTCTACAAGGATATTGAGAACTTCTTCTACCAGTCGGTCCGTCAGGAAACGATCACGAATGCTTCGGACGAGACGCGCACGGTTACTGTTCGCGGCCCTGCGAACTTCGATGGTCACGGCAAGGTGAAGGGCTTCGAGATTGCCTACCAGCAGACGTTCGACTTCCTGCCTGGTCCGTTGAACGGCTTCGGTGCGTCGGCCAACTACACCTATATCGACAGTGAAGGCCTGCCGAACACGTTCCTGAACGGTGGAACGGCGGTCAACCCGTCGACCATCCCGCCGGGTAACCTGCCGCTCGAACAGCTTTCGAAGCACAACTACAACGTTGCGCTGTTCTACGAGAAGGGTCCGATCTCTGTCAGGGGTGCCTATAACTGGCGTTCGCGCTTCCTGCTGACGGCATCGGACGTGATCTACCCGTACTACTCGATCTTCAACGAGCCGACGGGGCAGCTCGATGCGTCGCTCTTCTTCAACGTAAGCGATGCGTTTGACCTGCCGGGTGGCATCCGGATCGGTGTGCAGGGTGTAAACCTGCTCAACGAAGTGACCAAGACGAGCCAGGCCTACACCGGCAACCCGGATGAACTGGCACCGCGCTCCTACTTCATGAACGACCGCCGGTTCTCCTTCATCATCCGCGGCAACTTCTAGTTCCCTTCGGAGCGTAAAAAGGCCGTCATGCAGAAATGCATGGCGGCCGTTTTGTATGCGGAACGGGTTGGCACCGGTCGGAGGCGGCAGACCTCGCTGGCGCAGGTACAGGGTCTACGCAGGCACGAGGTCATGCCGGCGCAGGAACGCGCCGCACCGCCACCGGGTGCGTGGCATGTCAGCCCGGAAGCGGGTCAGGCGTCGATGAAAGCCTGTGCGATCGCGGTCCGCAGCGGCTTCGCGCGGTACTGCGAATCATAGGGTGTACCCCGCACTTCCAATCCGTCTTCGCGCTTGGCGGGGTCGAAATACTGGAGCCAGTTGAAGCCATCGACCATCCCCCAGGCGAGTATGTCGTCGAGGTGGGCATCATATTCGAGCATCAGATCGAGATAGCGGCGCGAGAAATCGGCAACCTTCTCGTCGCGTGCGGCAATGCCTGCCGGAAGCGCGGTATCCTTCACGTCGAATTCGGTGATCAGCAGGCGGTAACCCATGCCGGTCACTTCATCCAGGAACATGCGCCAGCCACGCTCGTCATAGGGGCCGACCCCGGTGGCGGGGTCGATCTCGAACATCTCGATATGCGACTGGATGCCCAGCGCATCGACCGGCACCCCGCGTTTGCGGAAGCCCTCCAGCAAGCGGAGCACATCGGCGCAATGCTTCGCATGCGCGGGCTCCCAGCTCATGTAGTCATTATACACCAGCTGCCCCTGCGGCAGTTCCTCGCGCGCGGTGTGGAAGGCGAGGTCGAGGACCGCTTCGGGCGATCCCATCGCGCGGCTCAGGCTGGTCTCGATCGGCATGTTGCGATCATGGTCGATCGCTTCGTTGACCACGTCGTAACTGGTGATCTGCCCGCGATAACGGCGCGTTACGGCACGGATATGCTCGGCCACCAGGCGCTCGCCCTCGCGAACGGGGTTGGCCCCGAAATCATAGGTGTTGAGCCAGTCGGGGAACCACTGCGGGCGATGCCACAGCAGGGTGTGGCCGCGCAGGGCAAGGTCGTTGGCCGACGCCCACGCGGCAATCTGGTCCATCCGCGCAAAGTCGTAGCTGTCCGGGCCGGGGCGCGTGGCCTGCCACTTCATCTCGTTCTCCGGCACGACAATGCCGCATTCCGCCTTCACGATATCGGCATAGCGCGGGTTCTGGATCGAACCGGCGTCGGTCCGGCCGGGGGTCGAGGCGACCGCACTGCCGAAGCGGCGGTTTCCACGCATCGCAAGGGCATCGAGGCTGGGCCCGGATACGCCGGGCGCAGTGCCCGCGCCCGGTGCGGAAGCTGCCGGAACCATTGCGGCATCGGCGCAGCCCATGACTGGCAAGGCCGCCATCCCCGCAAGCGCGGCGCGGCGGTTGAGAGTGAACCGCTCGATACTCATACGATCTCCACTTCGATGCTTTTTAGCGAGGCGCTGCTGTTGCCAACCGACAGCATCAGCGGGCCCGGCTCGTTGACCTCTTCCATGGCGCGGTTCCAGATCGCAAGCCGCCGGGGCTCGACCTCGAAACGCACTGTCCGCTTTTCGCCGGGGGCGAGCGTGACGCGCTCGAACCCCTTGAGCTCCAGCACGGGCTGCGTCACCGATGCTTGCGTGCGCGTGACGTAAAGCTGGACGACCTCGTCGCCAGCCATCGCGCCGGTATTGGCGACTTGTGCCTCCACCACGACAGGCTCGTCGCTGCGGAACTGCATCTTCGCTGGGCGGGGGTCGGAAATCGTGAAGCTGGTGTAGCTGAGGCCGTGCCCGAAGGGGAACAGCGGGGTCTTGTCGTCGAACAGGTAGCCGCGCCGTGCGCTGGGCTTGTGGTTGTAGAAATAGGGTACCTGCCCCTCGTTGCGCACCACGGTGACGGGCAACTTCGCGCCCGGATTGTTGCGGCCCAGCAGCGTCTCGGCAATCGCGGTGCCGCCTTCCTGCCCGGCATACCAGCATTCGAGCACGGCATCGGCCTTCTCGACCACATTGGGCCAGCTCGGCGGGCGCCCGTTGATCGCACACACGACCAGTTTCTTGCCCAGCGCGGCCAGCGCATCGACCAGTTCGTTCTGTTCGCCGACGATGTCGATATCGACCCGGTCGCCAAGGTGCGTCTTGGCAAAGCCTTCGCGGCTGGTCTGCTCGGTATCGCCGATGGCGAGTATGATCGTGTCCGCACCCTTCGCAACCTCGACCGCTTCGGCGATCAGTTCCAGGTTGCGCCCACGCGGTGCGAGTTCGACCGCGCTTAGCGAGCGATCCTCGCTCGTGGTGATGAACACGCCCTGCGCAGTGACGAAATCCGCCTGCGGAGCAATAGCGCGCAGGCCTTCGATCAGGCTGACAGTCTGCTTGGGCACGGATGAATAGCCACCCAGCCGCGCGATCGCGTGGTTGGGGCCGATCACCGCGACCCGGCCCATCGAGCCGGGATCGAGCGGCAAAGCACCGTCATTATTGGTCAGCAGGCACATGCCCTTGCGCGCCGCCTCCAGCGCCAGTGCGCGCGCCTCGGCATTGCCGGTGATGCGCGCGGCATAATCGGCGTCGCCATAGGGGTTCTCGAACAGGCCGGCGCGGAACTTGAACGCGAGCATCCGCGCGCAGGCGGTGTCGACCAGCTCGACCGGAATGCGGCCTGCCTCGACCGCGTCGACCAGCGTTTCGTAAGCCATGCCTTCTGGCAGTTCGCTGTCCACGCCTGCCAGTAGCGCCTGGTGCGCGGCATCCTCCAGATCCTTCGCCACGTGATGCAGCGTGGCGAGTTCGTGCACGCCGCCGTAATCGCTCACGATCACGCCGTCGAAGCCCCATTCACCGCGCAACACCTTGCCCAGCAGCCATGTGTTCGCATGGCTGGGGATGCCGTCGATCTCGTTATAGCTGGGCATCACCGCGCCCACGCTGGTGCGGCGGACCACTTCGCGGAAGGGCGGGAAGAAGTTCTCGCGCAACTCGCGCTCGGAAAGTTGGGCGGGGGAGATGTTGTTGCCCGCCTCGGGCTGGCCGTGCCCGGTCATGTGCTTCAGCGTGGCGAACACCTTGCCATCGCGCAGTGTCTCGAACTTGCCGGGGCCCTGCAGGCCCTCCACCGCTGCCACGCCCATCTCGGCGCACAGGTACGGGTCTTCGCCCCAGGTTTCCTCGATCCGGCCCCAGCGCGGATCGCGCACGATGTCGACCACGGGCGAGAGGACCAGCGGCACGCCGCGCGCACGCACTTCGCGCGCGGTGACCGATTGCACGCGCTCCATCAGCCCCGTGTCGAAACTGCCCGCCAGCGCAATGGCCTGCGGGAACATTGTCGCCTCTGTCGCCATGTAGCCATGCAGCGATTCCTCGTGGACGAGCACCGGAATGCCCAGCCGCGTATCCTCCACCGCCCAGCGTTGCAGCGCGTTGATGAACTCGACCGTCTGCTGCGGAGTGCGCCAGCGCGCGGCGGTGCCGCCCGAAGCGCCGGTGATGCCCGGTACGCCGCGCTTGTCGCTGGGGCGGGTGACATGGCCGATCCCATCGGGAAAGGCAGCGCTCGCCTTGGCCGGGTTGAAGGCGAGATCGTCGATCATCTCGCCCTTGCTCTGCCACGCCGTGCGGATCTGCTGGACCTTCTCTACCAGCGTCATCCGCGCCATCAGGTCGGCAACCCGCGCCGCGATAGGTGCTGCGGAGTTGCGGTAGAGTGGGCTGGCCTGTGCGAAGGCCATCGGAGCCTGTCCCACTGCGAGTGCAGACAGGCTCCCCCCGGCAAACAGTCTCAGCGCATCGCGACGGGTCGCGCTCACGGTTCGACCGTCAGCGTGGTTTCCTGCAGGTCCTGCGAATTGGGACCGACCATGACGGTGAATTCGCCCGGTTCGATCACCCGCTCCATGTCGCGGTTCCACATCATCAGCGAACGCGGTTCGATCTCGATCGACACGGCGCGGCTTTCGCCCGGTTGCAGGGTGACGCGCTCGAAGCCGACCAGTTCCTTTACCGGCCGCGTGACCGAACTGACGACGTCGCGCAGGTACACCTGCACAACTTCGTCACCCGCCATGTCGCCCGTATTGGTGAGAGTGGTGGTCACGGTAACCGGCTGACCGGCAGCGATGGTGGATGCCGAGAGTGCGGGCGCCGACATTTCGAACGTCGTGTAGCTGAGCCCGTACCCGAACGGGTATAGCGGCGTCACCTCGTCGAACAGGTAGCCGCGGCGGGCGCTGGGCTTGTGGTTGTAGAAGTGGGGCAGCTGGCCGACATTGCGCGCCACCGTAACCGGCAGCTTGCCACCCGGATTGACCTTGCCGAACAGCGTATCGGCAATCGCGGTACCCTGCTGTTCGCCCGCGTACCATGTCTCGAGGATGGCATCGGCCTCTTCCGCCACGGTTGGGTAGCTGGGCGGGCGACCGTTGATGAGCACGGTGACGATGGGTTTGCCGAGTTTCTTCAGCTCCGCGAACAGCTCGTTCTGCTCGCCCACCAGGTCGAGCGAGGTTCGGTCGCCCAGATGACCTTCGGCCCAGCCTTCGCGGCTGGTCTTTTCGGTGTCACCGATGAACAGCAGGATGGTGTCCGCATTGCGTGCGACCTTCACCGCTTCTGCGATACGCCGACGATTCTCCGCTGGGTCGCCCAGCTCGACTTCGTCTTCCCACCAGTCATCGTCACCCTTGGTGATCTCGACGCCCAGCGAATGGACGATCTTCGCGCGATCACCGACGAGCGAGCGGATGCCTTCCAGCGGGGTCACGCTGGCGCGCGGTTCGCCGTAATAGCCGCCCAGACGGGCAATGTCGGCATTAGGTCCGATGACCGCGATCGTCGGTTTCGTACGACCTGCCTCGGGCAGGGCGAGCGGAAGGACACCGTCGTTCTTGAGCAGGACGAGCGATTTTTCCGCGGCCTTGCGGGCCAGCGCAACACCCTCGGGACCGTTGGAGGTCTTCGCCTTGGCCAGATCGGGCCAGGGATTGTCGAAAAGTCCGGCGTTGAACTTCATGGTCAGGAAGCGGCGGACAGCGGTGTCGAGCGCCTCCATCGAGACCTTGCCTTCGCGCACGCTGGTGGCGAGATTTTCGAACCCGTCACCCTCGGGCAGGTCGACATCGACGCCCGAATTGATCGCGAGTTCGCCTGCTTCCTTGTAGTCGGCCACGATATGGTGAAGCCGCGCCATGTCTTCGATGGCGTAATAATCGCTGACCACGGCGCCGCGGAAACCCCATTCTCCGCGCAGCACGTCGTTCAGCAGCCAGCTGTTCGAGTGCGACGGGATGCCGTCGATCTCGTTATAGCTGGCCATCACCGCGTCGATGGCGGTGCGCGTGACCACCTGCTCGAACGGCGGGAAGAACATCTCGCGCAGGGTCCGCTCGCTGATCTGCGCCGGGCCCACATTGGTGCCGCTCTCGGGCTGGCCGTGGCCGGTCATGTGCTTGAGCGTGGCCATCACCTGCCCGTCGCGCAGCTTGCGGTCGGTGCCGGGCCCGGTGAGCCCTTCGACCGAGGCGACACCCATCTCGCCAACGAGGTAGGGGTCTTCGCCGAAGGTTTCTTCGATTCGTCCCCACCGCGCCTCGCGCGCGACGTCGACCACAGGCGACAGGACGAGGTGGACACCGCGTGCGCGCACTTCACCCGCGATCAGATCGTTGATCTCGCGCACAAGGTCGGGGTCCCACGTGCTGGCGAGGCCGATCGACTGCGGGAAGGCGGTCGCGTCCTTGGCGGCGAAGCCGTGCAGCGATTCCTCATGGAACAGCACGGGAATGCCGAGCCGCGTTTCCTCGATCGCCCATTTCTGCGCGTCGATCACATACTGGATGCTGTCTTCGATATTGCGCCGGGGGACGACGCGCGGGGACGAGGGGCCGAGCCGGTCGGAGGGCCGCGCGATCTGGCCGATCCCGTCGGGATAGACCTTGGACGCCTTGGCCGGATCGAACACGTCGCCTTCGCTCTGGATATCGCCCTTGGAGTTCCAGACGGTGATGATCTGCGCGACCTTTTCTTCCACCGTCATGCGGGCCAGCAGGTCTTCGACGCGCTGTTCGACGGGCAGGCTTGCATTCCAGTAGGGCGCATCTGCCATAGGCTTTTCTACCGTTACCTCCTGCGCCAGCAGGGGGGCGGTCGCAGGTCCGGTAAGCGCCATGATCGCGGCGCTTGCGGCCAGGCTGGCACGCAGCATCATTCGCATTGCTTGTCTCTCTCCCTGAGCCACCTCGCTTGACTGGGCGGCATTGTGTGGTAGCGCTACCATGATGAGAGGGAGAGAGGTTGTCAACCGGATTGGAGCGCTGCTTGCCGCGCTGTTGCTGAGCGTGCTGTCGGCAGGCGCTGCGCAGGCCGAGGACGGCTACGATCTGTGGCTGCGATATGCCCCGCTGGAAGCGGCGCGCGCGGCCGAGGTGCGCGAGGTCACCGGCCCCGTGCAAGTCCGCGGCGAAGCCGGTGAGACGGCACGACTGGCGCAGGAGGAAATCGAACGCGGCCTTTCGGGACTGGTCGGCGATACTCCGGGGGAACGGTCCGTCACCCTGTCGCAGACCAAGGACCTGACCGAAGGTGAGAGCTGGCTGGCCGCCGAACTGGAAGGCGCGCCCGACGGGTCCTTCGTGATTGCCGCAGACCCGAATGCCGGCACGATTATCGTGGCGAACGACGAAACGGGGCTGCTCTACGGAGCCTTCGCCCTGCTACGGCATCTCGCCGGGGATCGTCCATTGCCGGAAATGGCGAAGACATACCGCCCCGCCATGCCGCTGCGGATGCTCAACCACTGGGACAATCCGGACGGGCATGTCGAGCGCGGTTATGCCGGGCGGTCGATCTTCGACTGGTGGCACCTGCCAGAACGGCTCGACCAGCGGATGATTGATTATGCCCGCGCCAATGCCTCGCTCGGCATCAATGGGGCGGCGGTGAACAATGTCAACGCGCGGGCCTTCATGCTGGAGCCGCGCTATATCGCCAAGCTGACGCGGCTGGCCGATGCGTGGCGGCCCTACGGCATCCGCGTGTACCTTTCCGCCCGGTTCAGTGCACCGCGCGATATCGGCGGGCTCGACACCGCCGACCCGCTCGATCCGCAGGTAGCGGCATGGTGGCAGGCCAAGGCAGACGAGATCTACGAGAGCATTCCGGACTTCGGCGGGTTCCTGGTCAAGGCCAACAGCGAGGGCCAGCCCGGTCCGCAGGACTATGGCCGCACCCATGCCGACGGGGCGAACATGCTTGCGGAGGCATTGGGCGAACGGGGCACGGTGATCTGGCGCGCTTTCGTCTATTCGGCGGAGGACGAGACCGACCGGGCGAAGCAGGCCTACGAGGAATTCGTCCCGCTCGACGGGCAGTTCGCAGACAACGTGATCGTGCAGGTCAAGAACGGGCCGATCGACTTCCAGCCGCGCGAGCCGTTCCACCCGATGTTCGGCGCGATGCCGAACACGAAGCTGATGCTCGAAGCGCAGATCACCAAGGAATATCTGGGCTTTGCGAGCCATCTCGCCTTCCTCGCGCCCATGTGGGAGGAAGTGCTGGACGCCGACACGGGGCGGGGCGGCACCGTCGCGCAGGTCGTCGCCCCGGCAGGCATGGCGGGTGTCGCCAATACCGGGTCGGACCGTAACTGGAGCGGGAGCCATTTCGACCAGGCCAACTGGTATGCCTTCGGTCGCATGGCGTGGGACCCCTCGCTTTCGAGCGAGGCCATCGCGCGCGAATGGGCGGCGCAGACTTTCGGCCACGACGAGCGCTTCCTTACCGCAGCAGTGCCGATGATGCTCTCCAGCCGCGAGAGCGTGGCGCGATACATGACGCCGATGGGGCTCGCCCACCTGATGGACACCGGCCACCACTACGGCCCCGGCCCATGGGTATGCGACCTGCCGCGCCCCGAATGGAACCCGTGCTACTACCACCGCGCCGACAAGGACGGGATCGGCTTCGATCGTACGGAAACGGGGTCAGACGCGCTGGCGCAGTACGCGCCGGGCATTGCTGCCACCTGGTCCGATCCGGCGCAGATGGACGATCGCTACCTGTTATGGTTCCACCACCTGCCGTGGGACTACCGCATGGGCAGCGGGCGCACGCTGTGGGCGGAACTTGTCCACCGCTATGATCGCGGTATCACAGAAGTCGACGCGATGGCCCTGACGTGGCGCTCTCTGGCACCCTACGTCGATGCCCAGCGTCACCGCGCAGTCAGCGAAAGCCTGCAAATTCAGCAGCGTGAAGCACGCTGGTGGCGCGATGCCTCGCTCCGCTACTGGCAATCGGTCAATGGGCTGGAACTACCCGCAGGAGTGCGCGAACCGGAACATACGCTCGATCACTACAAGGCCTTCACCTTCCCGGAGGCACCCGGGCAATGAGGCGGCTTGCCGCAAAAGCGAAGCGAGGGCTATGGGAATGACCATGGCTGAACGCGATGTGACGACAAGACAACGGCAGAAGCGCGGCGCACGGCGCGGCAACTCGGCACCCACGATTGCGGATGTAGCGCGCGAGGCCCGCTGTTCACCCATGACGGTCAGCCGGGTTATCAATGGCGAAGGCAACGTGCGCGAGGAAACGCGCGAACAGGTGCTCGCCGCAGTGCGCAAGCTCAACTATTCGCCCAACCGCGCGGCCCGCAGCCTGGCGGGGGGCGAACAGCTTCGCATTGCGCTGATGTTCGATAACCCGTCGGCTTCCTATCTCAGCGAGTTCCTGATGGGCGCGCTGGAAGAGGCGGCGCGCAACGATATCCACCTTGAGGTGCAGAGCTGCGACAATCCGGCGGATGCCGCGCCGCTGGTGCGCAAGCTGGCGGAAGGCGGCATTGGCGGTTTCATCCTGCCGCCGCCGCTGTGCGACGATCAGTCGCTGCTCGATCTGGTGAGCGAGCTGGACGCCATCGCGATTGCGGTGGGGCCGGGCAAGGCAACCGGATCGCACGGCGCGGTGATGATCGACGATTTCCAGGCCGCGTATGACATGACGCAGCATATCATCGGGCTGGGCCACACGCGGATCGGCTTCATCATCGGCAACCCGGAACAGGTGGCGAGTGGACGTCGCCTCAACGGATATCGCGCCGCGATCGAGGATGCCGGGCTGGAACCGCTCGACGATCTGATCGTGCAGGGGCGCTTTACCTACCGATCGGGCATGGCGGCGGCGGAAAAGCTGCTGGCGCTTTCGCCCCTGCCGACGGCGATCTTCGCTTCCAACGACGATATGGCAGCGGCCACGGTTGCGGTGGCGCATCGCAGGCACCTGGACGTGCCCAACGATATCACCGTGTGCGGTTTCGACGACACCGCGATGGCCAGCACGATCTGGCCCGAGCTTACCACCATCCGCCAGCCGATCCGCGAAATGACCGCGTGGGCCGTCACCGCGATTGCCCGCATCACGCGGGCGCGCCGGGGTAGCGAGCGGTTGAAGGTGGAGCAGACGATCCTGCCCTATACGCTGGTCCGCAGGGAATCGGATGCCGCACCCAGCCTGGCGGGCTCTTCTTCCGCTTCCAAGGTTCGAGACAGCACGTGAGCAAACCCGGAGACCGCCGCCTGCGCAGCCGCGACTGGTTTGACAATGCGGAGCGGATGGACATGACCGCGCTCTATCTGGAGCGGTTCATGAATTACGGCATCACGCCCGAGGAGCTGCGCAGCGGCAAGCCGATCATCGGGATCGCGCAGTCGGGCAGCGATCTTTCCCCGTGCAACCGCATCCATGTGGAGCTTGCCAAGCGCACGCGCGACGGCATCCGCGATGCGGGCGGCATCCCCATCGAATTCCCGGTCCACCCGATCTTCGAGAATTGCCGCAGGCCGACCGCCGCGCTCGACCGCAACCTGCTCTATCTCGGGCTGGTCGAACTGCTCAATGGCTACCCGATCGACGGAGTCGTGCTGACCACGGGCTGCGACAAAACCACGCCGAGCCAGATCATGGCGGCATCGACCGTGGATATCCCCGCCATCGTCCTGTCCGGCGGGCCTATGCTCGACGGCTGGCACGAGGGTGAACTGGTCGGTAGCGGCACCGTGATCTGGCGCAGCCGCCGCAAGCTGGCGGCGGGCGAGATCGACGAAGAGGAATTCCTGCGCCGTGCCACCTCCAGCGCGCCCAGCGCAGGGCACTGCAATTCAATGGGCACCGCCAGCACGATGAATGCGGTGGCCGAAGCGCTCGGCCTGTCGCTGACCGGCTGTGCCGCGATCCCCGCGCCCTACCGCGAGCGCGGGCAATATGCCTATCGCACTGGCCAGCGGATCGTCGAAATGGTGCGCGAGGACCTGAAACCGTCCGACATCCTGACGCGCGAAGCGTTCGAAAACGCGATTGCCACCGTCAGCGTGATTGGCGGATCGTCCAATGCACAGCCGCATATCCAGGCGATGGCCGCGCATGCAGGCGTGCCGCTGGAACCCGGCGTGTGGCAGGATCACGGATACGACCTGCCGCTGCTGGTCAACATGCAGCCTGCCGGGGCCTATCTGGGCGAGCGGTTCCACCGCGCGGGCGGCGTGCCCGCCGCGATGTGGGAACTGCTGGAAGCGGGCAAGCTGCACGGCGGCGTGCGGACCTGCACCGGCGCGACGATGGGCGAGAATCTCGCGGGACGTGAGACGAAGGATCGGGAGATGATCCGCCCCTTCGCCGATCCGCTGATGGAAAAGGCAGGCTTCGTCGTCCTGTCGGGCAACCTGTTCGACTTCGGCATCCTCAAGACCTCGGTCATCTCGGACGAGTTTCGCCAGCGCTATCTTTCGCGACCTGGGCACGAAGGCGTGTTCGAGGCGCGCGCGGTCGTGTTCGACGGGTCGGACGATTATCATCACCGGATCAACGATCCCGATCTTGAGATCGACGAAGACTGCATTCTCGTCATCCGAGGGTCGGGCGTGGTCGGCTGGCCGGGCAGCGCCGAAGTGGTCAACATGCAGCCGCCCGACGCGCTGATCCGGCAGGGCACGCAATGGCTCCCGACATTGGGCGATGGCCGCCAGTCGGGCACCAGCGACAGCCCTTCCATCCTCAACGTCAGCCCCGAAAGCGCGACTGGCGGCGGGCTGGCATGGCTCCGGACGGGCGATACGATCCGCGTCGATCTGAACGCGGCGACCTGCAACGCGCTGGTGGATCAAGCGGAGATTGCGCGCCGCTTGGCCGATGAGCCTGCGCCGCCGATCCCCGAACACAATACGCCGTGGGAAGAGCTCTTCCGCGAAAAGACCGGCCAGCTGGGCGAGGGCGGGGTGATGGACTTCGCGCTGAAGTATCGCGGGACGAGCCGGAAACTGCCGCGGCACAATCACTAAAGGGGGCGTTGGGTCCTCTTGGTGTTTGCGGGTGGGGCCCATCGTCGCCGCCATTTTCCTACTCAAGGATAGTCTGCCACGGTGCGGCTCGTCTACATTGGTTGGTCGGGTTCGTGAGGTGTTTCAGATTCGCAGATATTGTCGCGGTGCTGCGGTTCTGGAAGTTGACACGCGAAGCCGCGTTTTCATGCGCAAGGCACCGGATTGGTGCGACATTTTACAGGACCGAAATTTCGCAGAGTACCCCGGTCGGTGTGTCAGGTTCGCCTGTGCTCAGGCGGCGCTCGCCCCGATCCGCAGCGCGATGCCTGCGGCGCAGCCGGGCAGGACGAGAGGCAGGGTATCGGGATCACGGTTAAGGGCGTCGGGCACATGGTTCACCGGCTCGATGCACAATTCCTCGCCACCGGGTGGTGCGTAGACGTGGCAGTGCGGCGAGCCGAAGCCGCGCAGGGCAACCGTACCGTGCCTGTCGGTGACTTCAGCCGTACCTTCCCAACCGGTGAAGCAATGGTCGACCAGCTCGTCTGGCGGCGTGGCCCCCTTGGCCCAGGGCGCGATGGTATCCGCGGCATGGGCTGTGCCGTCTGCCAGGCAATCGCGATCGATCCCCAGCATCGCATGGGCGTGGAAGGTAACGCAGGTGTCGGGCGTGCGGCGGAGGTAGGGGTGCAGGCCGATGCCGAGCGGGGCGGGCTCTTCGCTGCGGTTCTCGACCAGCAGGCGGATCGTGCAGCCGCTTTCGTCCAGCGCGATGTGCTGGTGCGCAAGATAGGGCCAGGGCCACTCGCCGTCTCCGGCATAGGCATCTTCCAGCAGCGCGCTCGTGCCATCGTGCCGGATGACGCGCCAGGGGCGCAACCAGCCCGTGCCGTGGAGAGGGTGGGGATGGTCGCCCATGTTCGGCGACAGCACCACCTCCCGCCCGGCGAAGGCGAAGCGGCCATGCGCGATGCGGTTGCTGAAGGGCACCAGCGGGAAACAGGCCGATTGCAGGGGATGGTCCGCGCCATTCTCCATCGCGCGCAACACCGGCATGCCGCCAAATGCGAGCGCAGAGAGGCACCCGCCAACCTCCGGTCGCAGCCTGGCTTCCCAGTCGCCGACCGTCAGTGCGATGTCAGGCAAGCCCGCCCTTCTTGGCGTGCGCGCGGATCAGCGACAGCATGCCTTCGTCGGTGTCGAAATTGCCGTACCAGCCCTGCGGCTCGTGCGGCGGGTCGCCCATGTAGACGAGATCGCCGTCGCGGAACTTCGCATCGGGGTGTGCGGCGCGCGCTTCCCCGTTCCACGCCCAGAAGTTGCTGCCCATGATCGGGCCGCCATTGTCCCACGATGCTTCGACCGCGTCGTAGATCTCGCCGTAGAAGCGCTGGCGGAACTGCGTGGTGGTATCGGGCGAGTAGGCTTCCTCGTCGCGCGGGAAGCCGAATTCCTCGACCAACAGGGGCTTGTCCAGATCGCGTGCCAACCGCTCATGCACCTCGAGGTAATCGCGTGTGTTCTTCTCTGCGGTTGGCCATGTACCCGGCAGGTCGTCGCCGCTCACCCAGCTCCAGTTCAACGGCCAGATATGCGCGGTGAGATAGTCGATATTGCGGTGAGCACGGGTGACGATCTCCTCGCTGCCATTGGCGCCCATCGTCCCCTCGTGCCCCAGGCTGACGAGGTGGTTGGGATCGAGGTCGCGGATCGTTGCCGCAGTCTCGTCGATCCAGTCGTAGTAGGATTCCTCGTAGGCCGCGATCTGCCCATCCGTGCCGCCGGGCCGCGGTTCGTTGGCGTGCTGCCAGCTCATCACGGCAGGATCGTCCACGTAGCGGATGCCGGTGATCGAGTTGGTCCGCGTCACAATCTTGCGCAGGTGCTCGTCGTACAGCGCGCGCGCCTGGCTGCTCGCGTAGAACGGCGCATTGGCATCGGGGAATGCGGGCCACGGATGCGCGGGATCGCCCATGTCCATGTAATCGCCGGTCGCGCGCCACAGCAGCGTCTGCAGGCCGCCCGACCATTCCCAGAAATTGGAGAGTACGAGCACTGCCGTCATTCCGCGCTTGGCGATTTCGGCCATCGCGAAATCGAGCCCGTCGAATTGCGCGGTGTTGTCCGTACCGTCTTCGTTGGTGAAACCCGGCTTGATCGAATTCTTGAGCGGCCCTTCCTCGCCCGAAGCCATGATCCGCAGGTTGTTGATCCCGGCTGCTTGCAGGCGATCCAGCTCGCGGGTGAGCCGCGCGCGGTTGCCATAGGGCGCATCGGCACCGAGCCACGCAGCATACCACATGTTCGCGCCGACGATCCGGTAGGGATTGCCGTCGCGCATCAGCTTCATGCCCTCGCGGGTGACGAATCCGTTTTCGGTGCCACCAATGGTCGAGCAACCGGGCAGCAGTGCAGCCCCGGCGAGAGCACCGGTCGTGGCGAGGAACTTGCGGCGGTCGATGGTCATCGGGCGATCTCCAGTTCGAATCCGGGCACCGGCAGGCCGCGTCCGTCGTACAGGTTCACGATGGGCGCGTCCGACCAGGCATGGCGAATGCGCGTGGCAGGCTGGCCGTCGGCCAGCGAGATGAGCATGGCGTCACCCGCCAGTTCGGGCAGGACGAACCGGCAGCTCTCCTGTGCGTCGCCGCACAGTTCCACGCCAAGGGCATAGGGCCCGCCCAGCGCATGCAACCCGTCCTCGATCCCGGTGAAGGTCACCGTTACCGTGTCGCCCGTGAGCGTCGCTGCAAGCGGCATCGGCATACGTTCGCCCTGCGCGACCATTGCCAGACGCTTGCCCAGGTCGTTCTTGTTGGCCGGGTGGATATCGGTCGGCTCGCCAATATCGATAGCGGTGACCAGCGCGGCATTGGCATCGGCTGCAACGGCATCGAGTTGCTCCTGCCGCAGCTGTGCCCATGCCGAGCCGACTGGCTCGCTCTGGCGCGCGCCGTAATCGGCCAGTTGCACCACCATCATACGGGTCTGCTGGCCGAACTGGCGCCGCCATCCGGCGAAAAGCTCGCGCAGCTTCACGTCGTAGTCCGGCTGGCCCACGTCGGACTCGCCCTGGTACCAGGCGACGCCCGCCAGCCGCATGGTGCCGAGCGGTGCGACCATGAAGTTGTGCATCACGCCGATCCCGGCATTCGCATCCCACGGCGCACGCGGCGGCACGCCCTTCACGGTGCCGATGGCGTACTCCCAATCCGCGCCCAGCGGGATCGCCTGCCCGCCATCGGGCGTGAAAGAGAGGCTGTCCGGCCCACCGAAGAACCCGCCGGTATCCCACATATTGTTGGCCGCGATCAGGATCTCGTTCTCGCCTTCGCGCAGATACTGCGCGGGGACGCGATAGGTCCGCTCAACGCCCCAGCCGAAGGTATAGCCCACCGGATTGCCGTTGACCCAAGTGAGATCGAGGTCGTCGATGGCGCCGATTGCCAGCGCGCCTTCTCCGGCTGCTTGCTCGGCGGTGAGCGTGACGGTCTGGCGCAGCCACACATTGGCCTGCGGCTGGGTGTCGAGCCCGGTGCCCTCCCACTCGTTCCAGAAGGAGAATTGTGGGATCGGCTGCCAGTCCAGCATCGAACTGTCGGTCCACGGTTCGCGTCCGTTATCGTTCGCGCGCCACCAGTCATACCACTGCGGCACGAAAGCCTGCGCAGCGGCGAGCGGATCGCGTTCGTAGAGTTTGAGCTGTTCGAGTGCTTCCTGGCCGTAGATCACGGCCACGCTTTCCGGCGTGAACCAGGCGCGTGCGGCGCTGCCGCCCCAGTTAGAATGGATCAGGCCCACGGGCACGCCCGCACGGTCGGCGCGCAGCTGCTTGCCCATGTAGAAGCAGGCGGCGGAAAATTCGGCCACGCTCTCGCGCGTGGCGGGCTGCCACGATACGGGCTCGGAAAAACTGGCCTGCGGCACGGCTGCGGTCGATTTGGGAACCTTGAGCAACCGAATTCCGTCATCCGGCGCAAGCCGAAGCTGGTTGTAGGTGTCAAGCGCGCGGTTGACCGACAGCTCCATGTTCGACTGGCCGGAACACAGGTACACGTCCCCAACCAGCAGGTTGCCAATCGAGGTTTCGCCGGTCGCGTCGCGCAGGGTCAGCGAAATGCCCGTCTCGCTTGCGGGGCGCGCAGGAAAGGTGAGTGTGAAGCTGCCGTCCGCTTCTGCGGTGGTGTTCGCCTTGGCTCCGCCGAGCGTGCCTTGGACCTTGGCGCCCGGCGCTGTCGTGCCCGAGACCATGATCGGCATATCGCGTTGCAGGACCATTCCCTCGCCGTAACCCGGTCCGACATGCGGTTCGGCCAGTGCAGGAGCGGATGCGAGCAGCGCGGCGAGGGCGAGGAGCCGTTTCATCCCAGTTTCGCCAGCGGCTGCGCAAACCCCTTTACCGGGGCATCGAAGGCGAAAAGCCCTCCGGCAAGTGGATATTCCTGCATGTCTGCCGGCTCCATGTTCTTGATTGCGGTGGTCACATAGCCGGTGCCGAAATCGGCGCCGCCGAGCGCCATCTTGGTGATGTCGCGGGCGGGCATGGCAATGGTCGCGACCAGTTTCCCGTCCGGCGCGAAGCGCGCGACTTGGCTGCCGAGGTAGAGCCCGGTCCACACGTGATCTTCTGCGTCGACCACCGGCCCGTCGGGGTAGGCATCGGGGAACAGCGCGCCCGTATCGGCAAAGGGCCGCGCGTCGCCAACGCCTTCGCGCGACAGGTTCGCGACCATGATTTTCTGCTCAGTCGTGTCGGTAAAGTAGATCCGGCTGCCCGCGCGATTGATGGCAGGACCATTGGTGATCTTTATGCCAGCAGGCCCCGCAGGGCGTATCTCGCCCTTGTCGAAGACATAGAAACGGCCCGATGCGGCATTTTCGCCATCGTCCATCGACCCGAACCAGACGCGGCCCCAGGGATCGGTGCAGGCATCGTTGAGGCGGTTGCCCGCAGGTTCGCCGGGCACGGCCATCAGCTTCGTGAACCGCTGCGTCTCGGGATTGAAGGTGTACAGGCCGTCCTTCAGGCCGCACAGCAGGCGGCCGCCTTCGGCCGGGATCGCCCACCCGATCTGTTCGGGCGCCTCGGCGTAGGAATTGCTGCCGGTGTCGGGGTCGAAATGCCATAGGCGATGGCGCTTGATATCCACGAACCAGACGACCCCGCGTGCGTCATCCCACAACACGCCTTCGCCCAGCTTGTTTTTCGCGTCGAGGACGCGGCGAACTTCGGCCTTTATCTCCATCCGGCATCCACCCAGTAATTATGCGCGGTACAAAAGCGTGCATCGTCGGACGCGAGGAACAGCACCATCGCCGCGATGTCGACGGGTTGCAGGCGCCCGTCGAGACATTGCGCCGCGACGATCTCTGCTTCGCCCTCGGGCGAGTACCATTGCATTTGCCGCGGTGTCTGGACGTTGCCGGGAATGATCGTGTTCACCCGGATTCCCTCGCGCCCCAGCTCGCGCGCCAGGCTGCGCGTCAGGCCCTCGATCCCGGCCTTCGCGGTCTGATAGAGCGTCAGGTTTTCTAGCCCCAGGTGCCAGCTGATCGAACCGAGGTTCACGATGCTGCCGCCACCCGCCGCCTTCATCGCGGGCACCACGGCCTTTGCGGCGAAGAACTGGTGTTTCAGGTTCACCGCCATGCGCTGGTCCCAGTATTCGGGTGTGACGTCCAGCACCTCGTGCCGGTCGTCATTGGCGGCGTTGTTGATCAGGATATCGCACCCGCCAAGGCGATCGATCAGCTTTTCGATCTTCGTCCCGTAGTCCGCGCAATCGGTAATGTCGCAATTGAGGTATATCGGTGGTGTCGGGGCGTTGGCCAAGCGCTTGATCAGGGCCTCGCTCGCCTCGTCCTGCACATCCACGAAGGCTACATGCGCACCTTGCCGCACGAAGCCTTCGACAATGCCTTCGCCAATGCCCGATGCGCCACCGCTAACGATCACCCGCTTGCCGGCGAGGCTGGGGTAGATCGCGGCGCCATTTTCGGGGGCCAGTTCGTTCGTCATCGTCAAATTCTCTCCGCCAGCCCGCGCGTGGCGAGGTTTCGCATGAAGCCGGCAATGCCCATCGACCATGCGGGCGCATCGCGCGACGTGGTGACCGTGTTTGCGAGCGTACCGATCCGTTCGGAACGGATGGTCACCCGGTCCCCGATCTTGTGGGTGAAGCCGGCGCCCGGGACATCGCGATCCTGCGTCGGCGCGAAAAGGGTACCGCAGAATAGCACGAAGCCATCCGGGTAGTGGTGTTCGGACAGGCACTGCTGAACCAGGTCGAGCGGATCGCGGCTGATCTGCGCCATCTCGTTGCGTCCTTCGAGGAGATAGCCTTCAGGCCCCTCAATCGTCAGCTCGACATCGGCCTTGCGCACGTCTTCGATTGTGAACCCGTCATCGAACAGCCGGATGAACGGTCCGATCGCGCACGAGGCGGTGTTGTCCTTCGCTTTCGAAAGGAGCAGCGCGGAGCGTCCTTCGAAATCGCGCAGGTTCACGTCGTTGCCCAGCGTCGCACCGACTACGTCGCCATGCGGATCGCACACCAGCACGACTTCGGGTTCGGGGTTGTTCCAGCTCGAATCCGACCGCACACCGATGGGTGCATCATAGCCGACCGAGGAGAGCACCGGCGACTTGGAAAAGATTTCCGCATCGGGCCCGATCGCCACTTCGAGGTATTGCGACCACATGCCCTGGTCGATCAGCGCGGTTTTCAGCTGTTCGGCTTCGGCACTGCCCGGAACGACCGAGCGAATGCCAGCTCCAATCGTCGCTTCGAGCTGGGTGCGGATTGCCGCGGACTGGCCCGCATCGCCCCGCGCGCGCTCTTCGATCACACGTTCGATCGCGGAGAGGGCAAAGGTCACCCCGCTCGCCTTGATGCACTGCAGGTCGATCGGGCTCGCCAAAGCCCACCCGTCGGGGAGGCCATCCGCGACCGGGCCAAGCTCCCGACCCGAATCGAAAGCCCGCCGGGCCACTGCGCCGGAGACCGACGAGACCTTCCCGGTCAGGTCGAACAGCGCCCCGTTCCTGATCGAAATGACGACCGGTCCCTCCGGCGAAATCGCACGCCCGAGGAAATGTCCGTCCGCAAAATCTGCGGGAAGTAAATCTGTAAGTCTGACGGCCACTTCGGCTCTTGCCCCTCCCATTGGGAGCGCTACCATATGGACCTCCCTGTTTGGGGGCAAGGGCTAAACAGAACAGAATTGGGAGAGAAACATGGTGCGGCGGTTGGTGGAGATTCTGGCGCTGGCCGCATGTGTTCAAGCTGCGCCTGCTGCAGCGCAGCCGCGCGCGATCTTCGACTTTGTGTCGTATGATGCGACCGATGATCTAGAGGCGCCAGCCGCGGCTACTTTTCGTAATCCCGTATTACCTGGATTCCATCCCGATCCCTCGGTCGTGCGGGTGGGAGACGATTTCTATGCGGTCACATCGACCTTCAGCTGGTTTCCCGGGCTTCCGGTGTTTCACAGCCGCGATCTCGTCAACTGGCGGCTGATCGGCCATGCCATAGACCGCCCCGGGCAGGTCGACTTCAGCGGGCTCGGCACAAATCGAGGCCTTTTCGCGCCCGCCATAAGCTTCCATGACGGCAAGTTCTGGATCGTAAACACCTGCATCGAATGCAAGGGCAACTTCGTCATCACTGCGGAGGACCCGGCCGGGCCCTGGAGCGACCCGCAATGGCTCGAATTCGGAGGCATCGACCCCTCGCTCTATTTTGAAGGGGATCGCGCGTGGATCGTCTATAACGACGCGCCTCCCGGCGAGCCGCAATATGAGGGCCACCGCGCGCTATGGCTGCAGGAATTCGACACAGCGTCGATGCAGGTCATGCCGGAGCGCACGCTGCTGGTCGATGGCGGGGTCGACCTGTCCACCAAGCCGGTCTGGGCGGAAGGACCGCATATCTACAAGGTCGATGGCTGGTATTACCTGCTGGCGGCAGAGGGTGGCACGGCAGACCAGCATTCGCAGACCATCTACCGCTCACGCTCAGTCGATGGGCCTTACAAGCCCGGTCCGGTCAATCCGATCCTGACCCAGCGGGACCTTTCGCCCGACCGCCCGGACCGGGTCGAGGCCACAGGACATGCGGACCTGGTGCAACTGGACGATGGCAGCTGGTGGGGCATGTTCCTCGCCACGCGGCCATTCGCAGGCCAGTCGACACTTCTCGGTCGCGAGACGTTCCTTTTGCCGGTTCGCTGGGTGGATGGCTGGCCGCGATTCCTCGATCCCGGAGAAGCCGTGCCGCCGGTGGTGCCTGTGCCACCCCTAGCGCAGATGCAGGGCACTGGATGGGGCGACTGGCACGACGGGTTCGACACTATCACCCTCTCGCCCGAATGGATCACACTTCGGACACCGACCGACAGATCGCAGATCTGGCACGATGTCGAAGGCGGCACGATCCAGCTTCAGCCGGGCACGGTGACGGCGGGCGATCTCGGTCGGCCTGCCTTTATCGGCCGCCGGATGCGCCATCACTCCGCAGAAATTTCGACCGAAGTGGAATTCACTGGCCAGAACGCAGGCGATTTCGCGGGCCTGTTGGCCTTCATGGACGAGGGCCACTTCCTCACCGTGGGGATCGAAGGTGCCGATGGTTCGCGCCGGATCGCCGTGCGGATGCGCAAGGATGATGCGGACGAGAAACGCGGGGCGTTGGTCTACAGCACCGATTGGACCAGCGCACGCGCGCAGCTTCGGCTGGCCTTCGATGGCGGCAGTGCTGTGGCCGCGTGGCGCAGCGATGAAGCGTCCGACTGGCAGCAATCGCCCACGATCAATGTCGAGCCGCTCGCGTCGATCCATGCGGGGCTCTTCACCGGGCTGGTAGTCGGCCCCTATGCCGTCGCGGGGAACCGGTAACTAGTCGACCTTGAAGATGTAGACCGGCCCGATATCGACCGACTGCGCTTCCGCAGCGAAGTGCAGCGATAGCTGGGCGGTCCCGGCAGCCATGTCTCGCGGTGCACTCGTGTTGATGCGGATGAGTTGCCAGCTCTGGCCGATCTTGAAGACGTTTCCGG
The DNA here is from genome assembly GCF_964222115.1 of Alteriqipengyuania sp. NCBI lineage: Bacteria > Pseudomonadati > Pseudomonadota > Alphaproteobacteria > Sphingomonadales > Erythrobacteraceae > Alteriqipengyuania > Alteriqipengyuania sp. Next base: position 22,355 of record NZ_CAXQBM010000012.1, on the reverse strand, counting down.
CAAACCCGTCATAGGGCGGCGTGTTGTCCTGGATGCGCATCGCAACCACCGCATTGCCATCGGGAGTATCGGCGCTGACGGTTTTCGCGGCGATTGCCACGAGCAGTCTGTCGCCCGCCGCAATGGCTTGCTCGATCGGAATATTCGCCACCAGATCCCAGTCGTTTTCGCCAATCTGCGAGAGCGAGAAGCGCGTGGCGCGGCCCAGCCAGATCGCCGGTTCCTCGCGATCCTCGATCGTACCGATGACAGCGCTGTTCTGCCAGTTCCTCACATCCGGCCGGTTCAGCAGCGTGCCTGTATTCGCCAGTGGTTCGGGGACCAGCGGTTCCTCGCTTGGCGCTTCGGGCTCCGGCTCTGCGGCCTGCGGAGCGCCCAGAATGGAATCGGCGCCCTTGACCACGATGGCCTGCCCGATCTCCACGGTCTGCTTCGCACCGGCGAGTTGCAGCACGACGGTCGCTTCCTTCTGGTCAATCGAGGTATTCGCGGTGCCGCTTACTTCGTACCAGTCCCACTCCGTCCCGATGGACAGGGTCGTGTCCGCAAATCCGGCATAGGGCGCCGCATTCTGCTGGAAGCGAACGCCGATCACACCTTTGCCATTGTCCGTATCGGCGGCGATGGTGCGGGCATAGAAGCCGACCGTCATCACGTCCCCGCGCGAAATTCCTGCCAGCAGGGGGACATAGGTCTGCGACGCCCAGATATTGGCATTCTTGCTGTCGATCTCATAGCGGCGCGCGGCGCCGCCACCGGGGATTGCGTCGTCCTGCACGCCTTCCACATCCAGCGGACCCTGCGTCTGCCAGACCAGGTCGGTCGGGTCGTTGACCAGGCTGCCGGGAAGCTGTGCGTCGAACGCCTGCAATTCGGGCGAAAGCTCCTGTGCCGAAACTGACGCAGCGCCCATCGCCAGTGCGATGGAAGCCGAAGCGGTGATGATGGTGCGAAACTTCATTGCCTTACTCCTTCGCGCTCAATCTTCGGGCAGGCCCAAGGCCGCGCGCATTCCGGGCAACCACTGGTCGTCTTCGCTATTCCAGAAAGGGAAAGTGTTGGCGTAGGCCCACACGCAGATGCCGATGCCGGTCGCCGCGAAGGCTTCGCGTACGGTCCGGTGGTAAGTCGCGCGATCGGCAGTGGCGATGGGGCCATCAATGGCACCCGATTCGCCCATGAACGGGGTCTTCCCGGTACGGGCGATATAGGTGCGGATCTTCTCGACATCCTTCTCCAGTTGCACCCGGTCCGCCTCGCTCGGGAAGGTGCGCCCGACCGGCGGGGCATCGGGGCCTACCCAGGTTGCGCCCTGGTGGGTGAACGCAAAGGGATCGTAATAGTGGAACGTCGGATGGACATTCGGATCGTCAGGCATCGGCAGGGTGGCGAGCGAGTCGATCCCGCTCCAGTTCTCGCCACCGTAGATGATCGCGCGCGTCGGATGCTTGGCCCGTACTGCCTTGTAAGCCGGTTCAAGCGTTTCGAGCAGGTTGGAATGGTCAAAGTTCTTGTGCGGTTCGTTCTCCAGTTCGAACCACAGCGTCTCGTCCGGGTAACCCGCAAAACGATCCGCGATCTGTTTCCACACCGCCCCATGCCACTCCGAAACCGCCAGCGGGTCCTCGTGGATCGGGTCGAAATGGTGGCTGTTGAGGATCACGTTGAGATCGGCCGCGAGGGCCATGTCGACCACTTCCTGCACGCGGTCCATCCATGCGGGCGCGACCGCGTAGGGCGGCGTCTGCGAGCTCATGTTGTGCCAGCGTACCGGGATGCGCACAGTTTCGAACCCGGCGGATTTGATGCGCGCGAAATCCTCTGCGTCGATCCTTTTCCCGCCCCAGCTGCCTTCCTCTGGCGCTTCGAGCATGTTGCCCATGTTGATGCAGGTGCCCACCGGCAAGCTTGTGGAAACGTTCACATCTGGGTTAGAGCCAAGCGAAACCGTGCTGGTGGTGACAAGCGACAGGGCGCACAAGCCCATCGTTAGAAATGGTTTCATACGGCATCTCCCCATGGCCCGATCTGCTTGATCGGTGCTCATGGGTAGCGCTATCATAGTCAGGCGGCGCGGGTAAAGCGCTCACTTGGGGAGGGAAAATAATGGAAAAACGGTCCGGCGTGCTGGCCGCATTTATCGCGGTGACGACGCTGTTCTTCGCCTGGGGGTTCATCACCAGCCTGATCGATCCACTGGTCGCGGCGGTGAAGGGCATCTTCACCCTGAACGACCGGCAGGCGATGCTTTCCGCCTTCGCGTTCTTCATCGCCTATGGCGTGGTGAGTTTTCCCGCCGCCGCGATCATCGCCAAATGGCGGGCGGTGCCTTCGATCCTCGTCGCGCTGGCGATGATGGTGATCGCGTGCCTGATCATGCTCGGCGCGGCGAATATCGCCAACTACAACCTCGTGCTAATCGGCCTGTTCGTGCTTGCGAGCGGGATCACCATCCTGCAGGTCGCGGCCAACCCGCTGGCCGCCGCGCTGGGTGACCCGGAAAAGAGCCATTTCCGGCTGACACTGGCGCAGACCCTCAACAGCTTCGGCACGATTATCGGGCCGTTCCTCGGCTCGGTTCTGTTCCTGAAGGGGGTCGAAGTGGAGGAAGGCGTCGCGCTGACCGAAGAGGTGCGCAACAACGCGCTGCTCGGGATCGATACAGCCTATTTCTGGATTTGCGGCCTGCTGATCCTGCTGTTCGTGTTCTTCTTCTTTGCCCGCAAGACGGTGGCCAATGCGGCGCCTGTCATCGGGTCGGGCAAGAACATTTTCGAGCTGATCGCGGAAGCAATCTCGTCGAAATGGGCGCTGATCGGCGCTGGCGCGATTTTTCTTTACGTCGGTGCAGAAGTGGCCATCGGCGCGCAGATGGCCCTGTTCCTCAACAGCGATAACACCTGGGGCATCAGCCTGGAGGAAGCGGGCAAGCTTGTGTCCTATTACTGGGGTGGTGCCTTCGTCGGCCGGCTCGTCGGTTCGGCGCTGCTGTACGTTTTCAAGGCGCACCGCCTGCTGACCATCTTCACCGCGATTGCCGCGCTGATGTGCCTGTACGTGTTCACGGTCGGCGGTGTCAGCGCGGGTTATGTCGCCCTGGCAATCGGCCTGTTCAACTCGATCATGTTCCCGGTGATCTTCACGCTGACGCTCGAACGGTCGAGTGCGAGTGAAGAAGCGACCTCAGCCATGCTGTGCACCGGCATCGTCGGCGGCGCGCTGGTTCCGCTGCTGGTCGGTTCGGTCTCCGATGCAAGCAACTACACGGTCGCGTTCATCGTGCCGGCGCTGTGCTACGGCTTGCTGTGCCTGTTCGCCTTTACGGCAGGCCGGGCGCAGCCGGTTCGGGAAACCGAAGCGGCTTCGGCGCACTAGCGCGCACCCTGGCACACACCGGATGTTGCTCCTCGCCCCGCAGCCAGGGCGAGGAACAACACCTTACGAACAGGGCAGGACGACCTCGGCATCGGTGCCCAGCCGCACCTCGCCGATTGCGTAGTCCGCTTTGCCGGTGGTCGTGAGCATGAAGGGCTCGGTCAGCGAAGTGACGTCCGCGCCCTTCGTGCGCAGGCACTTGAGCGGGATGCCGTAGCGCACCCACCGACTGCTCTCGGGAAGCGTTACGGTGGCAAGCCCCTCGCTATCCGGTCCCATTGCGCCGAGCATCGCGGAATCGGGTGCGTCCCACACCTTGATCGTCGCAAGCAGCAGGATGTCGGCATTGGTTTCCCGGTCGATGTCAACCGGCTCGAAATTGCGCAAGGCCACGCTGGCCGTGCCGCCATCGATGGAGAAGCGGCGCGCACCTTCCTGCACCACAAAGTTTTCCGCCGTCACGCGCACGCGCCCGCCCAGCGCCTCGGCCGGAACGGTGGTGACGCGCGTCTGTTCGCCGGTGCCTTCGCCATTGACCAGCAGCGACCATCGGGCCGCCGGCGCACCGGCACTGAACCACAGGCGGCTGTCGCCACCAAGCTGCGTCGCGTCCAGTTCGGGCAGGGCGGTGTAGGCCGTTTGCGGACTGGAATAGCTCAGGCCGTCGCCGAATTTGAACAAGGCGCCATCGGCCATGTCCACTGTGCGCGGCCAGTCTGCCGGGAGTTTGCCGACGAAGTCGTGGCGAGGGCTTCCAGCATCGTTGCCCACCAGCACGTCTGCGATCCCACCGCCTTCGCTGCCCGGCAGCCACGCGACCACGAAGGCATCCGAGGCATTGAGCGCGGGGTTCACGTAAAGCGGACGCCCCGTAATCATCAGCGCGACCACCGGGATACCCTGTGCCTTCAGCTTGCGCATGGTTTCATACGGGCCAGTCAGTTCGGGGTCGAGCGCCAGCACGGCGCGGTCGCCCTGGAATTCCGCATAGGGTGTTTCGCCAAACACGACGACCGCCGCATCGGGCCGGGTGGTGAAACTGCCGTCGGGCGACATCTGCGCGCTTCCGCCGCCCGCCTCGACGGCCTGCTTCAGGCCCGACCAGATCGAGGTCGCACCGGGGAAGTGGCTGTTGTCGATCCCCGTGCCCTGCCAGCTGAGCGTCCATCCGCCCGACTGGCGGGCAATATCGTCTGCTCCTTCGCCCGCGACCAGCAGGCGCCCGCCGGGCTTCAATGGCAAGACGCCCTGGTTCTTGAGCAGCACCAGCGATTTGCGCACGGCTTCGCGCGCAACTGCCCGGTGCTCCGGCGCGCCGAGCAACTCATACTCGCCCGAGTAGGGCCGGGCGGAGGGTTTGCCTGCCTCGAACAGGCCGAGCCGTGCCTTGACTTCGAGGATCTTGGTCACGGCTTCGTCGACCCGGCTCATCGGCAGCTCGCCACTCTTCGCCCGCGCCAGCAGGTCGTTATAGATCGGCTTCCATGTGTCGGGCGCCATATACATGTCGACGCCCGCCATCAGTGCCTGCGGGCAGCTTTCGTTTGTGCATCCGGCGACCTGGCCGTGCGCGTTCCAGTCGGACACCACGAAACCGCCGAAATCCATCCGGTCTTTCAGCACGCCGGTGACAAGCGACTTGTTGCCGGTCATCTTCTTGCCCTGCCAGCTGGAGAAGCTGACCATGACGGTCGACACACCCTCGGCGATGGCGGGGCCATAGGGGGCCCCATGGATGTCGCGAAGGTCTTCTTCGCTGATCGAGGAATCGCCCTGGTCGACCCCGTTATCCGTGCCCCCGTCAGCAAGGAAGTGCTTGGTCGATGCGATGACGTAGGGTCCGGCGAGAAGGTTATCGTTGCTGGGCGGGCCCTGCAACCCGCGCACCATCGCGCCGACATAGGAGGCGACCAGCTCCGGATCCGAGGAGTAGCCTTCGTAAGCGCGGCCCCAGCGGAAATCCTGCGGCACCGCGACGGTGGGCGCGAAAGTCCATTCCTGCCCGGTCACACGGATTTCCTTGGCCGTCACCGCGCCGATCTTCTCGACCAGGTCGGGATCGCGCATCGCGCCGAGGCCGATATTGTGCGGGAAGACCGTCGCGCCGATGATATTCGCGTGGCCGTGGACAGCGTCCGTTCCCCACACGATCGGGATACCAAGTCCGCCGTCACTCTTGTCGACCGAAGCGAGGTAAAAGGCGTCCGCCGCTTCGAGCCAGTCGGGCGCGGGGGAGAGATCGTTGCCGTTGGGGCCGCTGTTGCCACCCACCAGGATCGAGCCGAGATTATAGGTCTTCACGTCCTCTGGGGTGACGCAGCAAAGGTCTGCCTGAACCAGCTGGCCGATCTTCTCCTCCAGGGTCATGCGGGAAAGCAGGTCGGCGATCATCGTGCGATCTTCCGCCGGGACCGCCACCGGATATTCGTAGGCTGGCCAGATTTCCGGATTGGCTATACCCTTGCCGGCCACTTCGGCTGGCTGCGGCTGGGGCTGTGCCACGCTGGTGGACAGGCCTTCATCCGTTGTCGCAGTGCATGCCGTAATCGCAAGCGCCAAGCCGATCGTGCTGCCGACCCGTGTCCAGTCCAACATTGTCCCTCTCCCTGCGCATTCTGTGATGCGATACTAAATGTGAGCGGTATCATTTCGTGAAAATCGCGATGGGGCAAGTACGAATTCGTTAAAAGTATCACCGCCGCAGGGGACGTGCCATTTGACATCGCCCATCGCTAATCGATCTCTCAACTATTGAAGATAGCGCTACCATTACGGTGTTTCCGACCCTCCGGCTTGCTTTCGCTCCACAGGCATGGCCAAGATGATGCGACCGACATGACCGCTTTAGACAACCTCCATATTTACGACATCGCCGTCATCGGCGGTGGCATCAATGGATGCGGAATCGCGCGCGACGCAGCTGGCCGGGGTGCGAAGGTGCTTCTGCTGGAGGCAAACGACCTGGCCAGCGGGACTTCGTCTGCCTCGTCGAAGCTGATCCACGGCGGGCTACGCTATCTGGAGCATTACGAATTCGGCCTGGTGCGCGAGGCATTGGGTGAACGCGAACGCCTGTGGGGCATCGCGCCGCATGTCATCTGGCCCATGCGTTTCGTGCTGCCCTATGTCGATGGCTTGCGTCCGCGCTGGCTGCTGCGGCTGGGCCTGTTCCTCTACGATCATATCGGGGGCCGCAGGAAGCTGCCCGCGACCTTGTCCATCGCCTTGCGGGATCACCCGGCGGGCAAACCCCTGAAGTCCGAATTCCAGAAGGCATTCGTCTACTCCGATTGCTGGGCGGACGATGCGCGGCTGGTGGTGCTCAATGCGCGCGATGCCGCCAATCGCGGGGCCGATATTCGCACACGATCGCGGGTCACGGGCTTTGCGCGAGAAGGCGATGGCTGGCGTGTCGACGCTGGGGGCAAGAGGTACCGTGCTCGCGCGCTGGTCAACGCAGCGGGTCCCGGAGTGCTCGACGTGCTCGAAGCAGGTCATGTGGAGGACGACAGCCGGATGCGGCTGGTGCGCGGATCGCATATCGTGGTGGCCGCCCTGTTCGACCATCTCTTCGCCTACTTCTTCCAGCTACCCGACGGGCGGATCTTCTTCGCGATTCCTTACGAGGAGGATTTCACGCTGATCGGCACCACGGACGCGGATCATGCGGGATCGCTGGAGGATGTGCGGGCGAGCGAGGAGGAGATCGCCTATCTGTGCGAGGGCGCGAGCCGATTCTTCGAGAAAGCGATCACGCCGGACGATGTGGTCTGGTCTTACGCTGGGGTGCGGCCCCTGATCGACGATGGGTCGGATAAGCCGGAGGCGGCGACGCGCGGCTATCGGCTCGAACTGTCGGACGCCTCGCGCGGTGCACCGCTGCTCAATGTGTTCGGCGGCAAGCTGACGGTCTATCGCCACCTCGGGGAAGAGGCGGTGGACATGCTCGCGACGCGGCAGGAGTTCCCGCACCCCGATGCGTGGACCGGAGATGAGCCGCTACCGGGCGGGAACTTCGCCCAGGATGGAGCGAGTGCGCTCATCGGGCAGCTTGCCGGGCGCACGCCGTTTCTGGACCAGCGAACGCATACGCGGCTGGTGCATGCCTATGGCACGACCGCACTGGAAATCTTTGCTGGTGCAGACAGCCTCGCAGAGTGCGGCATCGATTTCGGACATGGCCTGACGCAGCGCGAGGTCGATCACCTGGTCGCCAATGAGTGGGCTGTCACGGTGGACGACGTTCTCTGGCGGCGCACCAAGCTGGGCCTGCGGCTCGATCCGAAACAGGTCGATGCCCTGGATACGTACCTGAAGGGTCGCGCAGACACGGGCTGAGACCGCCAGCTGACCCTGCCGCGTGCAATGCAGACGAATGCGCGCTGCACCGCGCCGGCTTTCCTTGACTTGGGACCTCCAGCCCGCCGAAGTCGTTCAGGAAGCGTGGAATGGGGACAATGATGAGCGAACAGCCCGTACTGGCGGACCTTCAAGATCTCACCGCGCGGCTACAGTCGCTTCATCAGCGGACCCGTGAGACGCCGCTTTTCAACCCCGTTTTCCAGCTGTCGCACGATCTGTCGCGCGCGCTGGAAAGCGGCGAGATGACGCTGGATGGCATCGAAGGGCTGGTCGATGGGCTGGTCGAGCGTTCGCTGGATGCGCGTGCCGCGCGCCTGCGCCGACTGATCGACCCCGAAACGCGCCGATCCCGCCTGACCGACCTTGCGCGCAACACGGGCGAGGATTTCGATGCTTTCCGTGAGGCTTGGTCCCACCCGCGCATGCATGCGGTGTTCACTGCGCACCCGACTTTCCTGCTGACACCCGCGCAATCGGCGGCAGTCGCAGAGGGCGCACTTACGGGCGATACGCCGCCGTCGGCAAAGGACGCGATCGAACCCGAGATCACGCTTCGCTACGAGCACGAATGCGCGATGTCCGCGATGGCCCACGCACAGGATGCGCGCGACAGCATCGTAGCTGCGGTACTGCGCGCAGCACAGGAGAAATGGCCCGACCGTTGGCACGAGCTCGATCCGCTGCCGTTCCGCTTTGCCACCTGGGTCGGTTACGACATGGACGGGCGCACGGACATTACATGGATGAATTCGATTGCCTTCCGGCTGGCGGAGAAGGCGCAGCGGCTCGCGCGCTACGTCCGCTCGCTGGAAGCGATAGACCCCTCGCACAAACTGCTCGCCCCGGTTCTGGCAGCGCAGAAGCGAGCGCAGGAACTGGCCGAGCGTCTTTCTGAGGATGTTTCGGACCCGGCGGACTTTACCGCAGTGGCCGATCGCATGTCGGAAGGGGCGGACGACAAGATCCTGACCCTGGAGCCGATTATCGACCGGCTGGAAGCGGACGCGCGCAATGCGGAGCCCGGGCAGGCGGTTGCCCTGCGCACTCTCACCGCCGCGATGCGGGCCGATGGGTTGGGCATGGGCTGGATCCATTTCCGCGTGAACGCGAAGCAGCTGCACAACGCGATCCGGCGCGAACTCGACGATCCCGAAATCGACCTGTCCAGCCGGGGCGCGATGGCCGCGCTGCGCGACCTGCTGGCCAAGGCGCAGCCGCAGCGATCCAACCTTGCCAGCCTTGCGGTGGAAAGCAGCACGGCAGTCCGCCAGTTTCTCGCAATGGCGCACATCCTCAAGCATATCGACGCAGATGCGCCGATCCGCATGCTGGTTGCCGAGTGCGAACAGCCTGCGACCATGCTGGCCGCGCTCTATTTCGCGAAACTGTTCGGGATCGAGGAGCGGATCGATATCTCGCCCCTGTTCGAAACCGAGAGCGCGCTTGAACATGGCGGGCGTTTTCTCGACGCCCTGCTCGCCGAGAGGGCTTACAAGGATTACGCAAAGCGGCGTGGCCGGATCGCGATCCAGACCGGTTTTTCCGATGCCGGCCGCTTTGTCGGACAGGTGCCTGCAAGTCTCGCAATCGAAAGGCTGCAGGGCCGCCTCGCGGAAGCGATGGCCAATAATGACCTGACCGATGTCGCAGCGCTGGTCTTCAACACGCATGGCGAGGGCATGGGGCGCGGGGCGCATCCTGCCAGCTTCTCGGACCGGCTGGAATGGCCGCTCAGCCCGTGGGCGCGCCGCCGTTTCGCGCGTGCAGGAATCAGGCTGGAAGCCGAAGCGAGCTTTCAGGGCGGCGATGGCTACCTGTTCTTCGCAGGGCCGGAACTGGCGCTCGCGACGCTGACGCAGATTGCCGCGCTGACACCCGAAATCGGCGATCCCGATGCTCCCACCGATCCGTTCTACCGCCGCACCGACCTGAGCCTCGATTTCTACCGCGCGATCAAGGATCACCAGCGCCACCATCTGGAAAGCCGCACCTATTCGCGCGCGATTACCAGCTTCGGGCTGGGGCTGCTGAACCAGACGGGCAGTCGCAAGTCACGCCGCCAGTCGGACCTGAATGCAGAGCGCGAGATGAGCCTGCGCCAGATCCGCGCAATCCCGCACAACGCGATCCTGCAGCAGCTCGGCTACCCGGTGAATATCATCGCAGGGCTCGGCAGTGCGGCGAGCGGGAATTATGAGGATATCGCCACCCTGCTTAACGACAGCCCGCGCGGGCGGCAGATCATGCGGCTGGCGCGTGCATCGGACTCATTGGCCAGTATCAAGACGGTCGCCGCACATGGCGAACTGTTCAACTCCGCCTATTGGGCAAGCCGCACCTACCGCGGGACGGAGGACCACCTCGCACGATCCTGCGAGGCACTGGCCGAATACCTGATCGGGGACGATCGCACGGGCGTGTTCCGGCGGCTGGCATCGCGGCTGCGGGTCGATGCGCTGAAGTTTCACCGGGTGCTCGACCTGTTGCCTGAAGAGGCGCACGATCCCGAGCGTGAGGAGGTTCGTCGCACAATCGGCGCGTTGCAGGCGCTGCGCCTCGCACTACTACAGCACATGTTCCTGAAGGTCGTCTCGGTCCCTGCGTTCAGCCGCGCAAACGACATCAGCCGCACAGACGTGCTGGAAATGGTGTTCTCCTTGCGGGTGGACGATGCGCTGGCGCAGCTTCGCCGCGCGTATCCGGCAGACATGGCGCGCAAGAGCGATTTCCCTGTGGCCGAGCCGGGCGACTATCCTCAGGGCGAGGGCGAGGGCTATGCCGCGATCCGGCGCGATTACATCGAGCCGATCGAGCGCGCCTACGGCCTGTGCCTGCGCATCTCCACCGCCATAGCCAACCAGTTCGGCGCACACGGCTGACGTGGCGCCAGCCTACAGCGAGTAGGCAGTAGTGTATTTGATTCGCTCCATGGCAAAGCGCGAGGTTACGTTCTTGAGCGGGACAGCCTCGATCAGCGCACGGTAGAACGCGTCGAAATCGGCCATCGAGCCGACCGATATGCGGATGGTGTAATCGACCTCGCCCGCCATGCGGTAGACCTCCATTACCTGCGGCATGGCGGTTACGGCACGCGCGAAAGAGTCCAGCCATTCCGGGGAGTGGTCGGCAGCTTCGACGTCGACGAACACGCTGATGTCCTGCCCGATTTTCGCTGGGTCGAGCAACGCCACGCGTCTGGCGATTACGCCCGCTTCCTCCAGCTTCTGGATGCGGCGCCATGTCGGCGTTTGCGACAGGTTCACCCGCTCCGCGATTTCAGTGACGGGGCGCGAGGCGTCCTCCTGCAAGAGCCGCAAGATCGCCCGGTCAGTTGAATCCATGCGTCTGATTGCCTCGAATTAGAAAAATATGCTCAATTAGCAGATATTCCAGCAGAGCGCATGTTATTGCAATCCCTGCATTGGGGCGCAATGCGGTTCGCGCTATATCGCGCGGATGGAAAAATCTTCCAAATTGCCGCGCCTGCCCGTCGTCCTGACTGCGAACGATCTTCGCAGTGGGGATGTCGTCTATTTCGACGGCGAGGGCTGGGTCCTGCGCCTCGCCGATGCCGTGCTGGCGGAAGATGAGCCTACCGCGCGCGGTTTCGAACGGGTCGCGGCGGATAGCGCGGGAACTGTTGTCGACGCTTATCTCGTTTCGGCTGCGAAAGGCGAGGGCGGGGAACCGGTGGCGGCTCACTACCGCGAACAGATCCGATCCTCGGGCCCGACCATCTCATTCGGCGGGGAAGCCTGATGTATCGCTACGACGAATTCGACGAGCAGCTGGTGCGCGAGCGGGTCGATCAGTTTCGCGGGCAGGTCGCGCGCCGCCTCGATGGGTCGCTGAGCGAAGACGAGTTCAAGCCGCTGCGCCTGATGAACGGGCTCTACCTGCAGTTGCACGCCTATATGCTGCGCGTTGCTGTGCCCTATGGCACTCTCAACTCCGCGCAGATGCGCCAGCTCGCGGAGATCGCCGACAAGTACGATCGCGGATACGGGCATTTCACCACGCGGCAGAACCTGCAGTATAACTGGCTGAAACTGGTCGACGTGCCGGACATCCTGGCGATGCTCGCCGACGTCGGGATGCATGCCATCCAGACCTCGGGCAACTGCATCCGCAACGTCACCGCCGACCATCTGGCAGGCGTCGCCGCCGACGAGATCGAGGACCCGCGCCCGACTGCCGAGCTGATCCGCCAATGGTCGACGCTGCACCCCGAATTCGAATTCCTGCCGCGCAAGTTCAAGATCGCGGTGACGGGCGCGGAGGAAGATCGCGCGGCGGTGAACGTGCACGATATCGGCATCCGGATCGTCGCAAATGATGCGGGCGAGGTCGGGTATCGCGTGATCGTGGGCGGCGGGCTTGGCCGCACGCCGATGGTCGGCAAGACCGTGCGCGATTTTGTGCCGCGCGAAGAACTGCTCGATTACCTCGAAGCGGTGTTGCGCGTATACAACCGCCACGGTCGTCGCGACAATAAGTACAAGGCCCGCATCAAGATCCTGGTGCACGAGCTGGGCGCCGCCGAATTCACCGCGCAAGTGGAAGAAGAATTCCGCGTGATGGAACGCGGCGGGCCGGAAGTGGCGCAGGCCGAGCTTTCCCGCATCGCAGAATACTTTGCGCCGCCCGCACTGGATGAACGCGAGGAACCTTCGGCAGTGCTGTCAGACGCGCGCAATGCCGACCCCGCGCTGGAGCTGTTTGCGCAGCATAACCTCGTACCCCACAAGGTTCGCGGCCACGCGGCGCTGATCGTATCGATGAAGCCTATCGGCAAGCCGCCTGGAGACGCGACCGCAGACCAGATGCGCGTGCTCGCCGACCTGGCCGAGCAATTCTCGCACGACGAACTGCGCGTCACCCACATGCAGAATGTGGTCCTGCCGCATATCCGCCTCGACGATGTGCCTGCCATTTTCGAACGGCTGCTGGAGGCCGGACTGGCAGAGCCCAACGCGGCGCTCATTACCGATATTATCGCATGCCCCGGCATGGATTACTGCGCGCTCGCCACGGCGCGTTCGATCCCGATTGCCGAGGATATCCAGCGCGTGTTCGCGGACCCTGCACGGCAGGCGGCGATCGGCAAGCTCAGCATAAAGATTTCGGGCTGCATCAATGCCTGCGGGCACCACCATGTCGGCAATATCGGCATTCTGGGGCTGGAGCGTGCCGGGCGCGAAAACTACCAGATCACGCTGGGCGGTGATCCGGGCAACGCCACCGCTCTGGGCGAGCGGCTGGGGCCCGGCATCGATGCCGAAGCCGTGCCCGGTGCAATCGAGGCGATTGTCGATACCTACCTCGATCTGCGCGAAGGCCCGCAGGAGCATTTCCTGGATGTGCTGAAACGCACCGGACCCGACCCTTTCAAGCCCGCGCTCGTAGCAAAACAGGAGGCCGCCGATGCCTCTGCTTGATGCCAAGGGACTGACTCAGGATGAGGCCACGTTCGTGGAGCTGGATGCTCTGGATAGCGTGCTCTGCGACCGTGGACCGGGCGACCGGATCGGGGTGCAAGTCCCGGCGGAGGCCGATGGCGAGTCTCTGGCGCGCGGTGCATCGCGGGCGGACCTGATCGCGATCACATTCGAGAAGACCGGCAACGGGCGCATCTTCAGCCTAGCCGAGACGCTGCGCCAGCGCGGCTATCGCGGGACGATCCGCGTGGTCGGCCCGCTGATCCCCGATCAGTTCGCCTTCGCACTCGCCTGCGGAATCGACCAGGTAGAGATCACCGAAGAACATCTTGCCCGTCAGCCGCTGGAGCAATGGCGCGCCGCCGCGGCCACCATCACGCGCACTTACGTGGGCCCGGACGGAATCTTCGCCAGGAGAGCCCAAGCCCGTAAGGCGGAAAGGGGCGCGGCATGAGCCTGCCCGACTTCTCCGGCACGACCCCGCAAGAACGGCTGGCATCGCTGCGCCGCTCGGTGGCGGGTCGCATCGTCTTCACGACCAGTTTTGGGCTGGAGGATCAGGCGATCACGCACATGATCCGCGAGGGCGGGCACGATATCGAGATCGTGACGCTCGACACGGGCCGTCTCTATTCGGAAACGCACGCGGTCTGGGCGGAGACGGAGCAGCGCTACGGCCTGCGCATCCGATCCTTCCATCCCGATCCGCAGGCGCTTGCCGCGCTGCTCGACGATTGGGGCGCGAACGGCTTCTATCACACGAAGGACGCGCGGCTTGCCTGCTGCGGCGTGCGCAAGGTCGAACCACTCAAGCGCGCGCTTGCGGGCGCCGAAGCGTGGGTCACAGGCCTTCGGGCGGACCAGTCGCAAGCGCGGGGCGATGTGATGGCAATCGAGTTCGACACCGGCCGCGGCCTGGCGAAGGCCGCGCCGCTGCACGATTGGTCGCGCGAGGATGTGGCACGTTTCTGCGAGACCAATGGCGTGCCGGTCAACGCGCTCCATGCGCAGGGCTACCCCTCGATAGGCTGCGAGCCGTGTACCCGCGCTGTGAAGCCCGGCGAACCGGAACGCGCGGGTCGCTGGTGGTGGGAGCAGGACGACGCGAAGGAATGCGGGCTGCATGTCGATGCCGACGGCAAGTTCGTCCGCGCAAAGGAGGCCGTGCAATGAGCCGCAAGCCGACAAGGACTCCGCCGCGTATCGCGCCGCTTGCCAAGCTGCCACTGTTCCATGCGCTGGATGGCAGGCGCGTGCTGGTGGCGGGCGATACCGATGGTTCGCGCTGGAAGGCGGAATTGATGAGCGCGGCGGGCGCGCATGTGCTGGTGCTTGCCGGTCCCGAAGCCAGTACAGAGCGGTGGACGGGCCTCGTCGAAAACCCGGTCGATGGCCCCGTCACTCTGGAACTACGCGACTGGCTGCCGACCGACTTCGACGGGCTCGCGCTGGCCATCGGCGATCTCGATCATTCCGATGGAGAGGCCTTCGCCGCTACTGCGCGTGCTGCGAAGGTGCCGGTCAACGTGGTCGACAAGCCCACCTTGTGCGACTTCCAGATCGGATCGATCGTCAACCGCTCACCCGTGGTGATCGGCATCTCGACCGATGGTGCGGCGCCCATGCTGGGCCAGTCGATTCGCAGCCGGATCGAAGCCGTGCTGCCCAACGGGTTTGCAGGCTGGGCCGCCGCCGCCCAGCGCTGGCGCACGACGCTCAAGGCCCGCGTGCCCGATGCCAAGGCGCGTCGGCGCTTCTGGGAGCGGTTTACTGCCGCAGCTTGGAGCGCACCCGAACACAGCCCGACGACCCGCGATTTTACCCACCTGTTGAAGGACGAAGGCGAAACCGGCGGCAGCGTGACCATGGTGGGCGCAGGCCCGGGCGATCCGGAGCTCCTGACCCTGAAAGCCGTGCGCGCTCTGCAGGGCGCGAGCGTGATCCTCTACGACGATCTGGTGTCGTCCGAGGTGCTGGAACTCGCCCGGCGCGAAGCGCATCGCATTTCCGTTGGCAAGCGTGGACGCGGGCCCTCGGTCAGCCAGCGCGATATCGATGCAGAGCTGGTGCGGCTCGCCCAGGCAGGCGAGCGGGTGGTGCGCCTGAAAGGTGGCGATCCGCTGATCTTCGGCCGCGCGACCGAAGAACTGGAGGCCTGCCGCACCGCCGGGGTGCCCGTGGCGATCATCCCCGGCATCACTGCCGCGCAGGGGGCCGCCGCCGCGCTGGGCTTCTCGCTCACCGAACGCGAGCATGCCCGCCGCGTGCAATTCGTTACCGGCCATTCGATGGCGGGCGCCTTGCCCGAGGATATCGACTGGCAGGCTATTGCGGACCCGCACGTAACCACGGCGATCTACATGCCGCGCGCGACACTGGCCGAATTCGCCAGCCGCGCCATTGGCGCAGGGCTCGATCCGCTGACTCCCGCGCTCGCCATTGCATCCGCGACCCTGCCTGAGCAGACCGAGGTGCGCGGCTCGCTCGCCGCCTTGCCCCAGCGTGCAGCCACATTGCCGGAAGGTGCGCCCGTGCTGGTCTTTATCGGCCAGGTCACGCGCGAGGCCGTGCGCGAAATCATCGGGAATGCCGCATGACCGCGCCGCTCAGCCATCTGCAGATGCTCGAAGCGGAGAGCATCCATATCTTCCGCGAAGTCGTCGCGGAGAGCGAAAATCCGGTGATGCTCTATTCGGTGGGCAAGGATTCCGCCGTGCTGCTGCATCTGGCGCGCAAGGCCTTCTTCCCGGCGCCGGTCCCGTTTCCGCTGCTGCACGTCGACACGACTTGGAAATTCCGCGCAATGTACGAATTTCGCGATACGATTGCGGAGAAGTACGGCGTCGAACTGCTCATCCACCAGAACCCTGAGGCCAAGGAGCGCGGGATCAACCCGTTCGACCACGGCCCGCTACACACCGACATGTGGAAATCGCAGGGGCTGCGGCAGGCGCTTGACCTCCACAAGTTCGATGCCAGCTTCGCCGGCGCCCGCCGCGACGAGGACAAGAGCCGCGCGAAGGAGCGTGTCATCAGCGTGCGCACCGCAGGGCACCGTTGGGACCCGCGCCGCCAGCGGCCCGAGCTGTGGAACCTCTACAACGCGCGCAAGGCACCGGGCGAAACGATCCGAGCCTTCCCGCTCTCCAACTGGACCGAAGCCGACATCTGGCAATATATCGCTGCCGAGAACATTCCCATCGTACCGCTCTATTTCGCGGCTCCGCGCCCGGTGGTGGAGCGCGATGGCATGCTGCTGATGGTCGATGACGATCGCTTCCCGCTGCGCGATGGCGAGGTACCGGAAGAGCGCTGGGTGCGCTTCCGCACGCTGGGTTGCTACCCGCTGACCGGGGCCGTCGAAAGCCGCGCCGATACGCTGGAGGCGGTGGTTGCCGAGACGCTGGCTACCAAGGTTTCCGAACGGCAGGGCCGCGCGATCGACCGTGACAGTTTCGACTCGATGGAGCGCAAGAAGCGCGAAGGATACTTCTGATGCATGGGTCCGTCGCAGCCAGCGCGCAGGCCGAAACGCGCGCCGCTCCCCCGCTCGAAAAAGACCTGTTGCGCTTCATCACGTGCGGCAGCGTAGATGACGGCAAGTCCACGCTGATCGGGCGGATGCTGTACGAAACCAACAGCGTGCCAACCGATCAGCTGGAAATGCTCGCCGCCGAAAGCCGTCGCTTCGGTACGCAGGGCAACTCGCTCGATCTCGCGTTGCTGGTCGATGGCCTGTCGGCTGAGCGTGAGCAGGGCATCACCATCGACATCGCGTATCGCTATTTTGCGACGGAGAGCCGCAAGTTCATCGTGATCGATGCGCCGGGGCACGAACAATATACGCGCAACATGGTCACCGGCGCCTCGCAGGCCGACTATGGCGTGCTGTTGGTGGATGCGCGGCAGGGGCTGACCGAACAGACCCGGCGCCACGCGCGCGTGCTCAAGCTGCTGGGCGTTTCGGGCATGGTGCTGGCGGTCAACAAGATGGACCGTGTGCGCCTTCTGCAGGACGCCTTCGACGAGGTGGTCGGCGCCTTTGCAGCTTTCGCCAGGGAAGAGGGGATCGAGCACTTCGATGCCGTGCCGCTCTCCGCACTGACCGGCGCCAATGTCGCGTCTTCGTCCAGCGCGATGCCCTGGTACGATGGGCCCGCGCTGCTCAGCCTGCTGGAAACCGTGCCCACGGGGCTGCGGTCAAAGCGGGCAAAAGAACCGTTCCGCATGGCTGTGCAATTGGCGCTGCGCCCGGATGAAGGTTTTCGCGGCTTCGCAGGCACCATCGCATCGGGCAGCATAGCCGTTGGCGACCGCATTCTCGTGCAGCCGAGCGGGCATGCCAGCACCATCGCACGTATCGTGACGATGGACGGAGACCTTGAAAGCGCGGGTGCGAACCAGGCCGTGGTGCTCGTTCTGTCCGACGAGGTCGATTGTTCGCGTGGGGATGTGATCGCATCTGCCGACAAACCCTTGCCACTGGCCACGCGCATGACATCGGAACTGGTGTGGCTGTCCGAACAAAGCTTCAGCCCGACGCGCGACTATGTGCTGAAGTCTGCTACGCGCTCGATAGCGGTGCGGGTGGACCTCCCCGACGGCGGGCAGGAGCTTGCGCTGAACGCGATGCGGACCGTCTCGCTCGAAACGACGGGAGAATTGCCGGTCGAGCCCTATAAGGCAGGCAGCCTGTTCGGCGCGTTCATCCTGCTCGACAAGGAAACGCAAGCGACTGTCGCGGCGGGCATGATCGGTGCATTGGATAGCGCTCAGTCCGGTTTGCGGAACGGCCCTGAGGCCGACATCGTGTGGTTCGATGCCGGAGGAGTTGAAGACTCCGCGCATGAATTGTCACGGATCGTCGCGGGGCTCTCCGCCAGCGGTAATCGCGTGATGGCCTTCGATGACGGGGACTTGCAGGAAAGCGTGTGTACGGGGCTGGACCGCGGCTCTGCCGAATGGGGCGCACGCGCCTATGCCGTGGCGACACTGGCTGCACGCAGCGGGGCGACCGTGGTGGTTGCGACCGCATCGCCGCGGCCCGAAGGCAGCGATGCGCGCGATGTCTCACAAGCGAGCGCCATCGCACCCGACTGGGTGATTTGAAGCGCGAGTGCGGGCAGCCCCTTATGTGCTTGCCCGAATTGACCCGATGATGAAGGGTTTGGTGCGGTCGAGAAGACTCGAACTTCCACGGCCTTGCGGCCACAACGACCTCAACGTTGCGCGTCTACCAGTTCCGCCACGACCGCACACATGCCCGCGTGTTTCCGGGCTGCATTCAGGGATTGGCGCATTGGCCAGTCCCCGTGAGGAAGCGGCGCCCTAGCAGGGGTGCACGCACCCCGCAAGCGCCTTTACAACAGGTTTCAGAAAGCCCTCGAAAGGCTCAGGAAGGGCTCCAGCCGATCTCGGCAAACTTGGCCGATTTCGGCAGGTCGGTGATCGCCTCGTTGATATCAAGCGACTCGCCCGGCTGCAGGCGGCCCTGCCGCGGCAGGATCTCCCAGTTATAGACCTTGCGATTGCGCGAATCGTAAAGGACGATCAGCACGGGCGGGACAGCCTTGGTCTCGCGCCCGACATTCTTGATCTCGCCCGCGACGCCGAAATATTCGCTGCCATCGGGCAGGGTCCGCCGGTCCTGCTGGTTGGCCGGGAATTCCAGCACCAGGTCGGGCTCGTTCGTGGCGAAGGTCGGGCGGCTGACCGGTACCCAGTCGGGCAGGCCGGCATAGCTGACCGCCGCAATCGTCCCGACGGAGATCATCGCGAACAGGCTGGCGGCCATGCCCCACATTTTCACCGGGTTGCGGCGTGGCTTGAATGGGGGTTCGGCGGCGAATTGCGAGCGAGTATCCGCTGCCGGCTCACGATCCTCTTCATCGGCAATGGGTGGCACATCGTGCCACGGTTGGCGCGGCGTGGGTGCGGCTTCGGCCTTGGCCGAACCGTCCTTTTCCAGCGTTTCGAGGTCGAGTGTGCTGCCTTCCTGGAACCAGCTGTGGCGGCATCGCGCACAGCGTACCGTGCGTCCTTCCGCCCCAATGGCGCTGTCGGGCACGGCATAGCGTGTGTCGCAGGCAGGACAGGCGAGGATCATAGTGTCATTTCCATTACGCCTTGCAAGCATGCAGAGGCAAGCGCCCCGGTGGTGGACGGGCAGGTTTTGCGCCTTTTGTCCACACGCAATGCACCCTATATCCCGCCTTGTGTTAACCACGGGACGGGTCCGGACAGCATGAGGCAACACCATGTCAGGTGGTGACGGCGAAGTCGCGTTCTTCGATAACGTGGGGCTGCGCTATGGCACCGGCAAGGAGATCCTGACCGATGTCAGCTTCTCGCTGTGGCCGGGCAGTTTCTATTTTCTGACCGGGGCCAGCGGCGCGGGCAAGACCAGCCTGCTCAAGCTGCTGTACCTCGCGCAGCGGCCCTCGCGCGGGATCATCCGCATGTTCGGCAGCGATGTCATCACCATGCCGCGCTCGCGCCTGCCGGGGTTCCGGCGGCGGCTGGGCGTCGTCTTTCAGGACTTCCGGCTGGTCGATCACCTGTCCGCGTTCGACAATGTCGCGCTGCCGCTGCGGATCGCGGGAGTGGATGAGAGCGAACTGGTGCAGCCGGTTTCTGACATGCTTGACTGGGTGGGGCTGGCGCACAGGGCCGAGGCGCGGCCCGAGACGCTTTCGGGCGGCGAAAAGCAGCGCGCGGCGATTGCCCGCGCGGTTATCGGGCGGCCCGATATGCTGCTGGCCGACGAGCCGACGGGCAATGTCGACCCCGACATGGCGCTGAAGCTGATGCGGCTGTTCGAATCGCTCAATCGCCTCGGCACCACGGTGATTGTGGCGACGCACGATGTGCACCTGCTGCAGAACGTACGCAGTTCGATGATCATGCGGCTCGACAAGGGACGTCTCGCGGACCCGACGGGCGCCTTGCGCTACCCGCCGCGCAGGCATGCCGGTGACGAGACGCATCGATGAGCAAGCCACCGATTACCGATGCCGCGCGTTCCGGCCAGTCGACCTTCGATGGTGCCAAGGCGCGTGCGCTGATTCCGCAGGCGCGGCTCGCCGGGCCAATGCCGTGGGTGCTTGCCATCATGGTCGCGCTGACTGTGCTGGCGGCCGGGGCCGGGCTGTCGCTCGGCAACCTTGCGGGTGGTGCACAATCCGAACTGTCGGGCGGCGCGACCGTGCAGATCCTGGAGGCAGATCCAGCAGGCCGCGCCGAGCAGGCAGCGGCGGCACAGGAGGCTTTGCAGACGATGGATATCGTCGCGCAGAGCCGTCTGGTCCCGCAGGAAGAACTCGACGCCCTGCTCGAACCCTGGCTGGGCGGGGCGGGCGATGCGGAAAGCGTGCCCGTGCCCGCGCTGATCGACGTGCGGCTGGGCGGAGAGGCAAATCCGCAAGCAATCGAGCAATTGCGACAAAGACTGGCCGATGTCGCGCCCGATGCGCGGGTCGATGCGCAATCATCCTGGCTGCAACCGGTGTTCAGCGCGCTTACATCGCTTCAGTACCTTGCGCTCGCACTGGTGCTGCTGCTGGCGGTGACGAGCGCGGCAGCCGTGTTCCTCGCGGCGCGCAGTGCGTTGGGCAATAACCGCGAGACGATCGCGATCGTCCACCTGCTGGGCGGCACCGATGGGCAGATTGCGCAACTGTTCCAGCGTGCGGTGCTGTTCGATTCCATCCTCGGCGGGATCGTTGGGCTGTTGCTGGGGCTCGCGGCGGTTCTGGGCCTGGGCTACCAGTTCTCCGCTCTCGACAGCGGAATGATCGCCAGCGCTGGTCTGGACTGGCTGGACTGGAGACTGATTGCACTGATCCCCATCTTCGGGGTGGCGCTGGCGGTGTTGACCGCGCGCTTCACTGTGTTGGCAGCGGTTCGGACGATGTTGTGATCTGGCGTATCGGATTGTTGGCGCTGCTTGCGTGGCTGCTCGGCTTCGTCTGGTTCGCCGGGTGGCTGCCCGAACCTGCGCCGATGGAGCGGACCGACGCGGTGATCGTGCCGACCGGCTCTGCCGGGCGCATCGGTCGCGGGCTCGAAGTCGTCCAGACCGACAGCGCCGATACCCTGTTGGTGACGGGGGTCGACCCGGAAGTGAAGCCCGCCGAGTTTGCGGAGGAATTCAAGGTTCCCGACAAGGTGATGGAATGCTGCGTCACGCTGGGTTTCGCAGCGACCGATACGCGCGGCAATGCGCAGGAAACCCGCGAATGGACCGAGGCAAACGGGGTCAAGAGCCTGCGGCTCGTCACCAGCGACTGGCACATGCGCCGTGCGGCGGCGGAATTGCGGCGCGAACTGCCCGGCGACGTGAAGCTGATCGAGGATGCGGTGCGCAGCGAGCCGAGCTTCTGGATGCTGTTCGTCGAGTATCACAAATGGCTGGTGAGCCGCAGCGTGGGCCCGCTGTTTTCGTAGGATGAACCTGATCCGCAGCCTCGCCTTCTATGGCGTTTTCTATCTCGGGACATTGCCCCTGCTGCTGCTGGTGCCACTGCAGGGAAGGCGCGGTATTCGCCGCGTAGCCGGAGCGTGGACCAAGCTGCACCGCTGGAGCGTGCACCACCTGCTGAGCATCCGTATAATCCAGGAAGGCGGGCCGGTCGATGGCCCCGCGCTTTATGCCATGCGGCACGAAAGCTTCTTCGAAGCGATCGATGCAGCGTGCGTTTTCGAAGAGCCGGTGATCTTTGCCAAGCAGGAACTGTTCAGGATCCCGATCTGGGGGAGCGCGGCGACCAAGTACGGGCTGATCCCGGTTGCGCGCGACGAAGGCGCCAAGGCACTGCGCAGCCTGATGCGCGCGGCGAAGGTGGCCAAGGAAGAGGGGCGACCCTTCCTGATCTTCCCGGAAGGCACGCGCACGCCGCATGGTGAGGAAGGCGCAATCGTCTCGGGCTTTGCAGGCCTCTACAAGTTGCTCGGCCTTCCGGTGGTGCCGGTCGCGGTGAACAGCGGGCCGCTCTATCGCGGCCTGATCAAGCGGCGGGGCCAGATCACCTACCGGTTTGGCGAGGCGATCCCGGCGGGCCTGCCGCGCAGCGAGATCGAGGCGCGGGTCCAGGAAGGCATCAACGCGCTGCAGCCGTAGTTCGCTGCAGACCACCCGCCCCGCCTCCCCACCCAGCCACCATAGCCTGATGGGATCATTGC
>NZ_CAXQBM010000011.1:0-34095 GCF_964222115.1 Alteriqipengyuania sp. | reverse complement strand
AAGCTTTCGTCCCACGGTGGATTTGCCCGCGCCCATCAGGCCGACGAGCGCAATTGGCCGGTCGAGCCGGGCTGCAAGCGCGCCGATGCGGGCCATCGCGGCAGGTGTATGCGCGGTCTCCATTGCTCGGCGGCGTAGAGATGGGCTAGGGCTAAGGCAACAAAGGGGAGCGAGACGCGTGCAGATAGAAATTTCCAAACCTGTGCGGCAATATGCTGCGATCGGCGCTGCAATCGTACTTCTCGTGCTCGGATGGGCATGGTGGGACGGTGGCGAGGAGCCGCTGCGTCCGATAGAACAGAAAGTCGACCTGGCCGAGGCTGAACAGTGATGATGTCCTGGAAAAGCGCGCTGCTGGCGGGCGCGGGTATGGCGCTGGTGTCTGCGCCGCTCGCATTGGCTGCCACCACGACGCCTGCTCCGCCGACCGTGCCCGCACCGGCGCCTGCCCCCGCCCCCGCCCCCGCACCGGCGCCTGCCCCAGCGCCCGCATCTGCCCCCGCTCCGGCACCGGCAGAAACGTCTGCGACGCCATCGGAGGAAGGCGAGGAGGGCGAGAAAGATTCGTCCGAGGGCCAGACGGCCAGCACCGGACGCCTGCCGACGCTCGAAGAGCTGGAGGCGCTCGACCCCGAACAGCTCGACGAATTGTTCGGGCTCAAGCCCAAATACGATATTCCGCGCGCGCAGCGACGCGCGACCACGCGGGTCGGCATTCTGGCCGAAGACGAAGGCGGCCTGCCCGCCGTATCTCTGGCCAAGCAGCCGGAATCGCTTGTCCGTGCGGCTCTGGTGGGAACACAGGGGCGTCTTGTCTCGCGCTGGGGGCACATTGCGCTGCGCCGCGCGCTTGCCAGCAGGCTCGCACCGCCTGCGGGAATGAGCGGCGCCGAATTTGCAGGGCTGCGCGCACAGCTGCTCAACCGCATGGGCGAGTTCAGCGGTGCGCGGGCGATTGCGCAGGATGTCGACGTCGATGCGTGGAACTCCCGCCTCGCGAATGCGGCAGTCGACGCTTATATCGCGACCGGCGATATCGTCGGTGCATGTCCGCTCGCGGTGCTGCGGGGCGGCTATCGCAACGATCCCGAATGGGAGATGCTGCGGCTCATCTGCAGCGCCTATGGCGGCGAAACGGCGCGCGCGCGCAACGAATTCCTGCAGATGCGCGACCGGAGTGATCGCGGCGATCTGGAGGATGTCGATATCCTGCTCGCGCAGCGTTTTGCCGGCGCGGCGGGGCTGGGCAACAACACCGTCAATGTCGAATGGGACGATGTCGATGCGTTGACGCCGTGGCGCTATGGCCTCGCGGCTGCACTCGGTGCCGACATTCCCGATCGCCTGCTCGACGATGCCGGGCCGTATTACCAGCGCGTTTCCGCGTCGATGCCATCGCTGCCGCTTGCACTCAGGATCGAAGGTGCCAGACGCGCGGCGCGCGAAGGCATCTTTTCGGCAGCGGCCCTGATCGATCTCTATTCGCAGGGATACGCGGCAAGCGGGAACGAGGGTGCAATCGGTTCCGATGCTGCGCTGCTGCGCACGGCCTATGTCGATTCCGATCCGTCAGCACGGCTGGCTGCGATCAAGACCTTGTGGGGCGAAGGTGGTGCAATTCCCTATGATCGGCACGTTCTGACCGCCTATGCTGCCGCTCGCATTCCTGCGAACGACCGATATTCTGGCGACGCTGCCCCGCTGATTGCCTCCATGCTCACCGCCGGGCTGGACCGCGATGCTGCACGCTGGCGGACCATCGTGGACGAAGGCGACGCGGGCTGGGGAATGCTGGCGGTAGGCCTACCGGATGCGCAGGGGAGTGTTCCAAGCGCCGCAATCGATGCCTTCAGCGATGGCGATGCCAGCGCGGGCAAGATGCGGACGCGCTTCCTCGTGGCCGGGCTTGCCGGTCTCGGCCGCATTTCTAGCGGTACGCGCAGTTCGTGGGATCGGCAGCTCGATCTCGAACTCAACCGCGAAACCCGGTGGAGCACGCTGATTTCGCGCGCCGGCGAGTTCGAGAATGCGGCACTCGTTACGCTGCTGATGGGGCTGGGTATGCAGGGCGACGACTGGAGCCGGATGACCCCGCGGCATCTCTATCACATCGTCTCCGCCCTGCGGCAGAGCGGGATGGAAGCCGAAGCCCGGATGATCGCGGCGGAGGCAATCGCGCGTACCTAGGGCCCGGGAGTTTCCATTGGCCACCGACGCGATAGAAGACTTTCTCGCCGCACTGGCGGTCGATCGCGGCGCCGCGGCGAACACGCTGGCCGCGTATCGGCGCGATCTGGAGGGCGCGACCGCCATTATCGGTCCGCTTGAAGATGCTCCGCGCGAAGCACTGGCGCGGCTTGGCAAGGCGTGGGCCGATCTCGCCCCGGCGACAGTTTCGCGAAAAGCGTCCGCATTGCGCCAGTTCTACGGCTTTCTCGAAGACGAGGGGCTGCGGAAGGACAATCCCTCTGCCGCCCTGCCGAGCCCGGCCCCGCGGCGCAGCCTGCCTAAAATCCTCGATCACAGCGAAATCGAGAAGCTTTTCGCGCAGGCCGAGAAGGAAGCGGAAAACGGAGACCATGCTGCCGTCAGGCTGCTCGTGATGCTGGAGCTGCTTTACGGATCGGGCCTTCGGGCAACCGAGCTGGTCGCGCTCCCCCTCGCTTCAGTGCCGCGCGACGCACCGTTTCTTACGATCACCGGCAAGGGCGGCAAGGAACGGCTGGTGCCGATGGGCAGCCGGGCAAAAACGGCACTCTCTCGCTGGCTGGCATTGCGGCCCGAGGGATCGGCCTGGCTATTCCCTTCGCGCGCCAGCCACCTGACCCGCATCAGGCTTTACCAGCTTATCAAGGCCTTGGCCGGACGGGCCGGTATTCCACCTGCAAAGATCAGCCCGCATGTGCTGCGCCATGCCTTTGCCACGCATCTGCTGGAAGGAGGGGCGGATTTGCGTGCCTTGCAGACGCTGCTGGGCCATGCAGACATCGCCACCACGCAGATTTACACCCATGTCGAAGCCGCGCGACTGGTGGCGCTTGTCAACGAAAGACACCCGCTGGCTGCGCGAGGCGACTTGCGTAAGCGCCACGGTCCCGATAGCAGCCGCCAATGCTGACTTTTCTCGACTTCGAGAAGCCCGTTGCGCAGTTGCAGGCCCAGATTGCCGAACTGCGCACTGCCAACGCGGGCGAACAAATCGATATGGGCGACGAGCTTGCCAAGCTCGAAGCCAAGAGCGCTGACCTGCTCAAGGGCATCTATGCGTCGCTGTCTCCATGGCAGAAAACGCAGGTCGCGCGGCATCCGCAACGCCCGCATTTCCGCGACTATGTGGAGCATGCCTTCACCGATTTCCTGCCGCTGGGCGGGGATCGCTATTTTGGCGATGACGATGCGATCCTGGGTGGCTTTGCAACGCTGCGCGGGCGCCAGGTGATGCTGATCGGGCACGAGAAGGGCCACGACACGCAGACCCGCCTCAAGCACAATTTCGGGATGGGCAAGCCGGAAGGGTATCGCAAGGCGATCCGCCTGATGGATCTTGCCGGCCGTTTTGGCCTGCCGGTGGTGACACTGGTAGATACCTCGGGCGCTTTCCCGGGGATCGAGGCGGAGGAACGCGGCCAGGCCGAAGCGATTGCGCGCGCCATCGAAGCGTGCCTCGACCTGCCGGTGCCGATGGTTGCGACCATCGTGGGCGAGGGCGGCTCTGGCGGCGCGGTCGCGCTGGCCAGTGCGGAACGCGTTCTGATGTTTGAACACGCCATTTATTCCGTGATTTCGCCCGAGGGTTGCGCGTCGATCCTGTGGCGCACGGCGGAAAAGGCGGCCGATGCGGCCGAAGCGATGAAAGTCACCGCGCAGGATCTGAAGGAACTGGGTGTGATCGATCGCATCGTGCCGGAACCGGTTGGCGGGGCGCATCGCGATCCGCAATCGGCGATCCGTTACCTGGCCGATACGATCGACGACGAGCTCGGCAAGCTGGCGGGGCAGGATATCGTGCAGCTGCAGAAGACCCGGACAGACCGTTACCTCGCCATAGGCGCCTGATACCCAACATATCCCCATTCGGGAACTTCGGGCGCACACCACCTGTTGTTGGCTCATAGCGCGAGAGGCGAAGCGTATTCGCCGCTGCGCGCCACAGCATCAGGGGAGAATGGCCAAATGAGCCTTCGTAGAAATCTCGCGTTCGCATCGCCCATCGCACTTGCGTTGGCATTGGCCAGCTGCGGACCCGTGGGCGGAGGCCCGATCCCCAGCGCCAATACGCCGATCACACAGAGCGAAGCACAGCAGGGGCGCGAATATCACGCGCAGATCCTGCAGGAATTCGGCGGCGCGATGCAGGGCAGCACCGCCAATTATGTGCGCGGCGTGGGCCAGAATATCGCCGTGCAATCGGGTCTCGCCAATACCGAGAGCGCGTTCACGGTCTCGCTGCTCAACAGCTCGGTCAACAATGCCTTCGCGACCACTGGCGGCTACGTTTACACGACGCGCCAGCTGGTCACGCTGATGAACAACGAAGCGGAACTCGCCGCTGTGCTGGGCCATGAGGTCGGCCATGTAGCTGCACGCCATGCGCAGCGTCGCCAGCAGGCGCAGCAGCAGAACACCCTATTGGGCGCGGCAGGCGCAATCCTTTCGGGCATCCTGCTTGGCGACAGCCAGCTGGGCTCCACCCTGGGACGTGCGGCGCTGCAAGGCTCGCAACTGCTCACGCTCAGCTTCTCGCGCAGCCAGGAGGAAGAGGCCGACGTGCTCGGCATCAACTATCTTGAGAGCGCTGGCTATAGCCCAATGGCGATGAGCACGGTGCTGGCCAGCCTCGCGCGCCAGGCTGCGCTCGACGCGCAGCTGCAGGGGCGCGACAATGCCAGCCTGCCCGAATGGGCATCGACCCACCCCGACCCGGCGGGCCGCGTGCGCGACACTGCTGCCCGCGCGCAGGGGCGCACCGGGAATATCCTCAACCGCGAGGTGTTCCTGCGCAACATCGACGGGCTGACCTATGGTGACGACCCTGCGCAGGGCGTGATCGAAGGCCGCCAGTTCATCCACCCCGACTTGCGCTTCGCATTCACCGCGCCGCAGGGCTTCTACCTCGTGAACGGCACCAGCCAGGTGACCATCAACGGCCAGTCGGGCCAGGCAGAGCTGCGGGTGGCGCAATCCAGCGGTAGCCTGACGCAATTCGTCAGCTCCGCGTTCCAGCAACTTTCCGGGCAAGGGCAGGCGATCAGCCCGCAAATCCAGACGACCACGGTCAACGGGCTGCCCGCAGCCTACGGGATTGCGCGCGCGAACTCGGGCAACAGCCAGGTCGATGTGGTCGTGTTCGCCTATGATTTCGGTGGCGGGCAGACCTACTATTACCAGGCGATTGCGCCTGCCGGCCGCTCCAGCGTGTTCACGCCGATGTTCGACTCGTTCCGCCGGATCAGCACGACAGAGGCGGCACAAGTCGTCCCGCGGGTGCTGGACGTGGTGACGGTGGGTTCGGGCGATACGGTCGCCTCGCTCTCGCGCAGGATGGCCTACAGCGACGCGCAGGAGGCGCGGTTCCGTGTCCTCAACGCGCTCGATGCCAATGAAGGCTTGCGTGCAGGCCAGCAGGTGAAAATCGTCGTGCGCGGGCGCTGAGTCCCTTCCTCACGCAAAACGCACAAACGAAAACGGCGGGGATCGCTCCCCGCCGTTCCTGTAATCGAATTCGTTTCGAGTGAGCTTAGTTGCTCATCTCGGTTTCGACTTCGGTGAAGGTGTTGCTCAGCTGGTTGCCGAGGCTGCCCATCGCGGTGATCGCGGCGACAGCGATAAGAGCGGCAATAAGGCCATATTCGATGGCGGTCGCGCCCTGTTCGTCGTTCAGCAGTTCGTTGAAGAATTTCATCGTCGGTCTCCTGTTATCGTCTTCGTTACCCGGCTCTTTCCACGTCCCCTCGGAAATGAGCTCCTGCCGGTCTAAGCCCCAAGGGTTGAAAAATTCCTAAGTAGGATGGCCTAGGATCGATCGATCGCCTCCTGAGAGGTTTCGGTCACGGTATCCCACGTGTTGATGACCTGGTTGGAGAAGGTGCCAACCGCCCCGACCATGGCGAGGAAGATCAGCGCCAGGATCAGCCCGTATTCGACAGCAGTCGCGCCGGATTGATCGCGGCCGAGCCGCTTCAAGAACCGTGTCATCTCAAGCCCCCGTCAACTTGCGAGGTGCGCAATCCGATTGCACACTGCACCCCCGATACCGGTGCCTTCTGGACGAACAGGGTTAAACAGCCGTAAAATCGAGCGCTTAACGTGGAAAATATTCCGACATACCTGCCCGTTGTGGCTGCCGCGATCGGCCCGGACGGGGCGGGGCGATGGCTGATGCACCGTCGCCCTGTGGGCAAGGCGCATGCCGGATTGTGGGAGTTTCCCGGAGGCAAGATCGATCCGGGCGAGAGCCCGCAGGTGGCGCTCAGGCGCGAGATTGCGGAAGAATGCGGGCTGGCGCTCTCTCTCTCGAGGCAATGCGGGAAGTGGGCTTTGCGGCAGACGAGCCGGGCAGCCAGGCCGACGCGCAAGCCGGGTCACGACCGATCCTGCTGCTGTTGATCGCCTGCGCCGGCTGGGAAGGGGAAGCGCGTTCGCTGGAGGGAGGCGAGTGGCGCTGGTGCACTCCAGCGGAGATTGCGCAACTGCCCAAACCGCCGCTCGACGCGCAGCTCACGGCGCAGTTTTTCGATTAGACCCGGGATCGTACAAAGCAATTCCCGGATTTCGCGACAAAACCATTGCCAAGGCGCGGAGCCCTGCCTATGTGCCACGCCTCACGCGCGCCCGTAGCTCAGCTGGATAGAGCACCAGACTACGAATCTGGGGGTCAGAGGTTCGAATCCTTTCGGGCGCGCCATCAAACAGCCCGCCTTCGCTTTAGCGAGGGCGGGCTGTTTGGTTTCGGGCCTATGGGAGGTTCGAACTTCGGAGTCGAAGCGCCGTTAGGCGCGCAGACGGGGCGAGCGAAGCGCGGCCCTATCCTTTCGGGCGCGCCATTCCTCCACTCAAAAGTCCCTCGCTTCGCTCAGTGTACTTTTGAGTGAAAGTCTGGAGCCGACCATCCTTGGGGCGGTCCTACGGACGGTCGGCGCATATCTGATTGGATTGATCCTTCCGGGAGCGCATTACCCTCTCACGGGAGGGCCTCTCGCTCCGCTCAGCCGCGTTTGACGGCGTCCAACGGCACAGAGGTGACCGGATAGCCGCAATCGGGCGGGATACACAGGCTGCGTCCCTCGGGACGATCCTCGATAAAGGGCACGATAGTCGGCAGCGGGGTTTCCTCCGCGTGGGTGCGTGCGGCATCGAAGCTGTCGAACTGTGCCAGCCTTTCAAGATTGCGCAGGGTCGGGAAGATCAGGTCGATTTCCCCACGCTGCGCCGCTTCGATGGCACCTGAGGCGCTGGTCCAGAACAGGCGGGTGTTCTCGCCAGCATCAACCGCGATGTCGACCGCGCCGGTGCCCAGATCGGCGAGATAGAAGCGGGTATCGAATACGCGGCTCAGCTTCTCGTTCTTGGGGAACCAGCGAGCGAAGGGGATGAGATCGTGGAGGGCGATACGCCAGCCGAATCGTTCGAGAACCGGCGCAAGCGCTTCCTCTTGCAGCAGCATTGCACGCGCTTCGGCAGCGCTGGCCGCGTCGATATGGCCGCGCAGGCCCAGTGCGAGCCCGGTTTCCTCGAGAGTTTCGCGGATAGCAGCGATTCGATGCGCCATTTCGTCAGGGTTGGGCCAGTCGAGGCGGGCCGCCAGTTCGCGATCGCTCGGGTCGACCCGCCCGCCCGGAAACACGGCCATGCCGCCCGCGAAGGCGAGCGAGCGGCTGCGCACTTGCATCAGGATTTGCGGTGGGCCTCCAGAAGGGGCGCGACGAAAGATCACCACCGTGGCGGCCGGGATACCGTCTTGCCGGGATGTATGCTCGTCGGATCGCTCAGCCATGCCAAGCGCCTAGCCTGCTGTCGGGAAATCTTACAGTGGCGAAGTTGGCGGGAGTAGCGTTAACCAAGGCACATGCCACTTTTCCGGCAATCGGAGAAACTGGCACGCGCGATGCATAGGAGTATGCATCCCTGATCTTCGTATCGAGGCGGGGCCGATAGTCTCCCGGCTCCGCCTCCCCGAAGTTTCCAGATTGCCGAATGGACAAGCCGCCTCAATCGGCGGTCTTCACACCCTTGTCGGTGAACATCTGCTGCAGTTCGCCCGCTTCGAACATCTCTGTCATGATGTCGCTGCCACCGACGAACTCGCCCTTCACGTAGAGCTGCGGAATCGTCGGCCAGTCCGAAAACGCCTTGATGCCCTGGCGGATTTCCATGTCCTGCAGCACATCGACGCTTTCATAAGTCACGCCGCAATGGTCGAGAATGTGCACCGCGCGGCTGGAAAAACCGCATTGTGGGAACAGGGGCGTGCCCTTCATGAAAAGGACGACCTCGTTCTCTCCCACGATGCCGGTGATGCGTTCTTTGGTGTCTGCCATTGGAAAAATCGCTTCTTGTATCAGCTCAAAACGGTCACTTGGGAGCCTGCGTGGTCAGTTGCAAGGCGTGGAGCACGCCCCCCATCTTCCCGTCGAGCGCTTCGTAGACCATCTTGTGCTGCTGCACGCGGCTCTTGCCCGCAAATTGGGGCGCGGTGACCTTGGCCGCCCAGTGATCGTTATCCCCGGCAAGATCGCGCATCTCGACCTCGGCGCCGGGCAGGGCCTCCACGATCATCGCTTCGATTTCGTCCGCTGCCATCGGCATGCGGTTACGCGCCTTCGATCAGCTGGCGTCGGGCCTCGATCTCGCATTCGGCCAGCTTGGCGCGCACGGTCGATTCGTCGACATCGCAGCTTGCCGCGGTGACGTCGCCCAGCACCTTGCGGATCACGTCTTCGTCGCCCGCTTCCTCGAAATCGGCCTGTACGACCGCTTTCTTGTAGCTGTCGGTTTCCTCGGCGGTCAGGTTCATGAGATCGGCCGCCCATTCGCCCAGCAGGCGATTGCGCCGCGCTGCGACCTTGAACGCGGTTTCCTCATCCAGTGCATACTTGGCTTCTTCGCCGCGCTGGCGGTCCTTGAAATCGGTCATGGTCGTAGCTGCCTTCTTGTTGGCTTATGTCTTGTCTTGAAGATAGGCGCGTGGCGCGCCCCGGGCAAGCGAGTGCCTACTTGCCCGTCACGACGACGAGCTTGCCGATCGCCTGCCGTTTCTCCAGCTTCTCGATCGCCTTGTGCGCATCGTCGAGGCTGAAGGTTTCGCTAACCTGCGGCTTGATCTTGCCATCCTGCCACAGCTGGAACAGCTCGGCGATGTTCGCCGCGTTGCGCTGCGGTTCGCGCGCGGCAAAGGCGCCCCAGAACACGCCGCGCACGTCGCAGCTTTTAAGCAAGGTGAGGTTGAGCGGAAGCTTCGCGATACCGGCGGGGAAGCCGATCACCAGGAAGCGGCCTTCCCACGCAATCGACCGCAGCGCAGGCTCGGAATAGTCGCCGCCCACGATGTCGACCACGATATCGGCGCCATTGAGGCCTACCGCATCCTTGAATGCGCCTGCGAGCGCTTTGGAAGCATCCTTGTCGAACGGGGCGCGGGGATAGACCACGGTTTCGTCCGCGCCCGCATCCTTTGCGACCTTGGCCTTTTCCTCGCTGGAGACCGCCGCGACCACTTTCGCACCATAAGCCTTGGCCAGCTCGATCGAAGCAAGGCCGACGCCGCCCGCCGCACCCAGCACCAGCACGGTATCGCCCGCCTTGATGTCGCCGCGATCCTTCAGCGCGTGGATCATGGTGCCGTAGGTCATCAGCAGGGCCGATGCATCGACCAGTTCCACGCCTTCGGGCACCTTGAACAGGCGTTCAGCCCCGATCACGGCCTGTTCGCGCAGGCCGCCGCTGCCGATGCCCGACAGCACGCGGTCGCCGACCTTCCAGCCATCGACGCCATCGCCAACCGCGGCAATCGTGCCCGAGATTTCTCCACCGGGCGAATAGGGACGCTCCGGCTTGAACTGGTACAGATCCCGGATCATCAGCGTGTCGGGGAAATTGATCGCGCAGGCTGCGATATCGACCAGTACCTCGCCCTTGCCGGGGGTCGGCGCGTCAATCTGTTCGACCACGAGCGTTTCGGGCCCGCCCACTTCCTTGGTCAGCACGGCTTTCATGGGGCGTTCTCCCTTGTCATTTTTCGGATTGGATAATGAGTTAGTCGGTCTGCGGGTCTTCACCCGATGGGATCGGCGGCAACTGTCTGGGCCCCTTGCCCTCATTGGCCGCGTTGCGGCGTTTGCTGGCGTACAGGAGCGCGCCAGCGATGGCGGCGGATCCGATGGCGGCACCGGCGGCGATGGCCGCGCCGGAAAGGCTCTTGGAATTCTTGCTCATGCCTGTCCTAGTGCATGGCGCGCGGAATCGTTGCAAGATGCCTCCCGCTCCGAGAAGAAAAATACGAGAAATGCATGCATTCGGTCATGGAAGTGAAAGACCTTATGCGTTAACTTACACGCATGTCAGCAAAGCCATTCGCTCATCCAATCCGCATCAAGCCCGCCGATATTGATTTCATGGGCCATGTGAACAATGCCCGGTACCTGGGCTGGGTGCAGGATGCCGTGCTGGCGCATTGGCGGAAATTTGCCCCGGCGGATGCTGTGGCAGAGCGCGCGTGGGTCGCGCTCAAGCACGAGATTACGTACCGCAAGCCCGCCTTCCTCGAAGACGATATCGTCGCGCGGACGGTACTCGAAAGCACCAGGGGCGCACGGGCGTTCTATCACACGGTGATCGAGCGTGGGGGCGAAGTGCTGGCGGAAGTGAAGTCCAGCTGGTGCTGCATCGATGCACAAAGCCTGCGGCCTGCGCGCATCGGCGAAGAGATCGCGAAGCACTTTTTCCCGCCCCACGAATAGCCTATATCCCGCGCCATGCAGGTGCTCCTACCCATCCTGATCGTGCTCGCGACCATTGCCGCGATGGAGTGGGTCGCGTGGGCGAGCCATAAGTACATTATGCATGGCTTTGGCTGGGGCTGGCACCGCGACCACCACGAACCGCACGACAAGCTGTTTGAGAAGAACGATCTTTACGGCGTGGTCGGCGCGGCGATGAGCATTTCGATGTTCGCTCTCGGCAGCCCGCTGGTGATGGGCACAAACGCCTGGTGGCCCGCAACGTGGGTCGGGCTCGGCATCCTTGGTTACGGGATCATCTACACGCTGGTGCACGACGGGCTCGTCCACCAGCGCTACTTCCGATACGTGCCCAAGCGCGGCTACGCCAAGCGGCTGGTGCAGGCGCACAAGCTGCACCATGCGACCATCGGGAAAGAGGGCGGGGTGAGCTTTGGCTTCGTACTCCCGCAGGACCCCGCGAAGCTGAAAGCGGAACTGAAACGCCAGCGGGAGGCGGGCGAGGCCGTGGTGCGCGAGAGCGCGGGGGCTTGACCTCATGTCACCCACGGGTTACTTGTAACCCTAAGGTGACAAATGGAGGTCCTTTTGACAGACGAAAAAGATATCGAGTCGGCAGAAACCTTTGGCAGGACGCGCGCCACGATGGCGCCGTTCCTGGGTCTGCTGGTCCTGGTGGTTCACCAGGGCGTTTTCTACCGCTGGAACTGGGAGGCCAATTCGCCCTTCCAGATCGCCGTATGGGTTGGCTTCATCATCCTGATGCTGTCGCTTCTGCTCACGGGCGGCGGCTGGTTGCTACCCGCCAGAGTCCGATCGATCGCGAATGACGAAGCGACCCAGATCAATCGCATGGCAGGCATTACCGTAGGGTTCGTCGGCGCCATCGTGGTGGCGCTGCTCGTAGTGGTCGTCTCACCATTCGAACCGCTGCCGGCGCAACGCGCGGCGCACATGATCGCCAGCATGAGCCTTGGCTTGGCGTTTGTAGGATACGGTGCGGCGGAGCTTCGCAGCCTTGGTTGATGGGCTGGTAAACCGCGTCAGATCGGCACGCGACGACAGGGGCTGGACCCAGGCCGAGCTTGCGCGCCGCATGGGGGTAAGCCGCAAGACGGTCAACACGGTCGAGAACGGGGTCTTCGCGCCGTCGGTTATCGTAGCGTTGAAGTTTTCGGCTGCGCTGGAAGTGCCGGTGGAGGAGCTGTTTCTGCTCGGTTCGGGGGAAGAGGGGGAAGAGGGAGAAGCTTAACCCCCAGCAATCCGTGCGGCGTGCTCCTTCACCAGTGCGATCATGTTGGGCACGCCCTGTGTCCGGTTGCTCGATAGCTGGTTCTTGAGATCGAAGGGTTCGAGCGCGCCGACCACGTCCATCGCCGCCACTTTGCTCGCCGGCTTGTCCTGCACGGCAGCAATTACCAGCGCGACGATCCCCTTGGTGATCGCGGCGTTGCTGTCGGCAAGGAAATGCAGCTTGTCAGCTTCGCCGGTGGGGTAGACCCACACTGCTGCCGAGCAGCCGCGCACCAGTGTGGCGTCGGTCTTGAGCGCGTTGGGCATTTCTTCCAGCTCGCGCCCGAGCTCGATCAGCAGGCGATAGCGTTCGTCCCCTTCGAGGAATTCGTATTCTTCGCGGATATCGTCGAGCGTTCTCACAAAAACCGTTCACCCTGAGCTTGTCGAAGGGTTGTCCTTCTTCTTCGTGCACGGGCTAGAAGAGAAAGCAGTGCTTCGACAAGCTCAGCACGAACGGGTGCGGGTAGATCGGCCTACCCCGAAAGCCCACCGGGCCGCGTCAGCGCGTAATAGATCACATAGAACCACGAGAAGAATCCGTGAACGATCGCCCACAGGATCGACTGGTGGAGCGACCACGAGATCGCGACCGCAATGGCGCTGCCCAGGCCGATGCCCGCCTGCGCCGCCTGACTGCGCGCGGTGCTCACAAATCCACGCCGTTGGCAATCGCTTCCAGCTTGCGGATGCGTTCACGCATGTCCGCGAGGGCAATCGGCCCCGAACCGCGCGTGTCATCGGGATCGCGGCGGCCCTGGCCCGCCGCTTCCAACTCGCGCCGCTTCAGCGACAGCCAGCCTTCCCACGCGCGCAGCAGGGCTGCTGCAACCAGCGCGACACCAAGAAGCGATGTGGCAGCAATGACGAGTGTCGGCTCCATGATCTCCATCCTTCTTTCTATCCTGCGGCCCAATCCTGCGGCCTGTCAGTCCTGCTCTTCGCGCAGGGCGTCGATTTCGGCGGCGATGCGATCGCGTTCGCGCGCGGTCGAGCTGTTCTTGTCGTAGGCAATGCGTTCGAGCACCGCGATCCGATCCTTCAGCGCAGCGATCTCGGCTTCGGCCTCGCGGTCTCGCTCCTGCTCACCTTCGCGATCTGTAGGGCGCGAGAGGGTCTGGTTACCCATCATGTCTTCGGTGATGCCGTGCTGCGCGTTGTAGCGCGCACGCATGACCTGCGACACGGCGACGATCAGTACGATCAGGACGACTGCAGCGGTCCAGCTCATCAGTTTGCTTCCTTCCGGTTGCGCAGGGATTCGATTTCGTGCGTCAGGGAATAACCACTATCGGTCACAATCCGCTCGACATTGCCCAGCCGATCCTTGATCGATCCGAGCTCGGCACGCAGCTGGGCGTTTTCCTGAGTCAGCAGCTTGAGCCGTTCCTGCGATTCCTGGTCGTTGCGAGGGTGGATCGGCATGCCCCACATGTTTTCCAGCGGGTAACCGTGCTTGATCTTCATCCGGGTGGTGTGAATCCAGCCGAACAGCCCGGCACCGCCGATCATCATGCCGCCGACGATGGCAATGATCGGGATCATCGCACCATCCATCACACGCGCTCCTTCCTGCCAGTGTCCAGCGGTATGCCGCTGCTTTCATCCCTGCGCAGTGCTTCGATCTCTTCGGACAGCGAATAGCCGCGCTCGGTCACGATCTTTTCCAGCACGGCGAGGCGATCTTCGTGCGCTTCGAGCCGTTCGACGAGCTTGGCATTGTCGCCGCGCAGGCTCTCGATCTCCGCCGACTTGTCCGCACGGCTCGTCTTGCCGCCCCATTCGTCTTCCAGATCGTAGCCATGCTTGGCGCGAATCCAGTTGTTGATCAGCCAGCCACCGGTGGTGAGCGCGATGATCATGATGACGAAGCCGGTGCCACCGAAGAGGT
The DNA here is from genome assembly GCF_964222115.1 of Alteriqipengyuania sp. Lineage (NCBI taxonomy): Bacteria > Pseudomonadati > Pseudomonadota > Alphaproteobacteria > Sphingomonadales > Erythrobacteraceae > Alteriqipengyuania > Alteriqipengyuania sp. Next base: position 19,956 of record NZ_CAXQBM010000011.1, on the reverse strand, counting down.
GTTCCATTATGCGCGCTCCCTTTCCTCGAAGGTCACTGCCGTGCCGTTAGCGCTGTCTTCTACGCTATGGATTTCGCGCAAGGCCTCGATCTCCAACGCCAGGTCGGCACCGCGATCGGTTGCGATCCGCTCGAGCACGCGGACGCGTTCCTCCAGCTTGCGGTATTCGGGACTTGCCCGACCGCTTCGGGCTTCCTCTGCGCGGGCTTCCAGTTCCAGCTTGCGCTCCTTGTGCATTTGCTCGCGCCGGTTGATGACGTATGCAAATGGCAGGACGACAAGCAGGATCGCCATCACGAACAGGAATATGCCCATCAGGTTGGGGTCCATCAGGCGCGCTCCCTGCTTTCGAGGTTCATCGCCGTACCGTTGAGCTGGTCATCGATACTGCGGCTGTCGCGCAGGGCCTCGATCTGGGTTGCCACATCGTAGCCCTTGTCGGTCACAATCCGTTCGAGCACCTGCCCCCGGTCTTCGAGCCGCTGGATCTGGCTGGCATATTGCGCCGCTTTTTCGGCGGTATTTTCCGCAGTGGTTTTCAAACCCATTTTGGCCAGTTTCTGCTGGTGGTTCATCCAGACGATCGCGACGACCATCAGGAATGGTGCGGACACCGCCACTAGCCCTGTCAGTTCACCCATGTTGCTTCTCCCTGTTCCTGTGGCCCGGCATCAGCGCAGGCGCTCGATTTCGGCGTCGAGGCTCGGGTTCGAGCTGACATAGTGCTCCTCGACACTCGCCAGGCGCCGATCGATCTCGCGCAGCTTGCCGCGGATTTCGCGTGCCGTGCGGGTCGGATTGGCGCGCACGCCCTGCCAGTATTTCTGCTCCTGCTTGTCCTCCGTATAGAGGTGCGGGGGCTTGCGGTTCAAAAGCAGTCCCATGATCAGGTAGGCGGGCAGAGTGACCGGAAAACCGCCGGAAAATGTCGCGACCAGCATCCCGAGGCGCCACCACAGGGCATCGACACCCGTATAGTCGGCTAGGCCTGCGCAGACGCCCATCAGCTTCCCGTTCTGCGTATCCTTGTACAGCGTGGTGCGGGGCGTATTCATGCGCGGGTTTCCTTCCTTTTCTGGGCGAGCAGGGCTTCCAGCTCGGCGAGTTCCTCGTTGTCGGCCTGGTTGTCCGCGATAAGGCGGGCGGGTTTGAAATCGGCATGGTCGTGGGCGACCAGTCGCTCGACCGTATCCATCCGGTCGTCGAGCCGCTTGGTGAGCGCGTAGAGCTCTTCCAGCAGTGCCTCGTCATTCTGGGTGATGCCGCCAGCGGAGGTTTTCCACTTGGTGACATAGTGCAGGATCAGCCAGGGCAGACCGATAACGGTGCTCAAGACGACAACGGCGACGAATAGTTCTTCCATCGATCAACCCCCCTTCTTTTCGTTGACGTCGCCGGCTCCCTTGCCGAGCGCGCGTTTCATTTCTTCCAGCTCCTCGTCGACCTTGTCCGATCCTTCGAGGGCGGCGATTTCGTCCGACAGCGACAGCTTGCCGCTCTCGCTTTCCATCTTCAGCTGGTCGGCGCGGCCTTCGGCGTAGTCGACCCGGCGTTCCAGCGCGTCGAAGCGGGTCAGCGCCTCATCCACACGCTCGGTCGTCATCAGCGTGCGCAGCTTCACGCGGTTCTCCGCGCTTTCGAGGCGGGCGGCGATCTGGGTCTGGCGGCTGCGCGCTTCGCGCAGGCGGTTCTGCAGCTTGTGGATGTCTTCCTCGTAGGCGCGCAGCGAATCGTCGAGGACGGAAATTTCCGCCTTGAGCTGTTCGCTCATGTCGGCGGCCTTCTTCTTCTCCACCAGCGCGGCGCGCGCCAGGTCCTCGCGATCCTTGGAGAGCGCGAGCTGGGCTTTCTCGGCCCAGTCGGCCTGCAGCTTGTCCAGCTTGACCGTGTGGCGGTGCATTTCCTTCTGGTCGGCAATCGTACGTGCGGCACTTGCCCGGACTTCGACCAGTGTTTCCTCCATTTCGAGGATGATCATGCGGATCATCTTCGAAGGGTCGTCGGCCTTGTCGAGCATTTCGTTGAAATTGGCCGCGATGATGTCGCGGGTGCGGCTGAAGATGCCCATGAAGCCTCCGGTATAGAAAGGGGTATCGCCCGGCGCGCTGCTGTCGAAACCGGCAGTCGGGCCCTGAGAAGGGATCGGGCTGCGACGCAGGCGCTCCACCTCGTTATCGAGGCGCGAGAGACGGCCATCGCGGCCGGGCGGATTGGTGTAGTCGGTCATGCCAGTTCCGTAGTCTGTAACACGAGCGGGCTGCCGGTATGAACGCCATCGGCAGACGGCGGATTCAAAGCGACGAGCGCCGCGGTTGCGAGGATCGTAACCAGCACGGCCTTGCCGAAAGTTCGCTTGGGCTGGGCTTGTTCGGGCATGTCGGTCCTCCTCGATTGATCTCCACCCCATGCTTTGCAACCGGCGTGCCAGTTTGAAAAAACGCCGGATTTCCGGGCTTTCGCAACTTATCGACCAACGACATGTTGGTACCAATTGCCAAGCCTTGGGTTTTTTCACTATATTATCGGCATGGAGCGGGAGAACCAGTTTGTCGGGCAGTCGCTCGCCTTCCTCGATGCGGTCGAACGCACGAGCCAGGCGGCGGCATTGCAGCGCCCGGTGCTCGTGATCGGGGAGCGCGGGACGGGCAAGGAACTGATCGCAGAACGCCTGCATCGCCTTAGCCCCCGTTGGGGCGAAGCGCTGGTCACCATGAACTGTGCCGCGCTGCCCGAAACGCTGATCGAGGCGGAGCTGTTCGGCCACGAGGCGGGCGCCTTCACCGGCGCGACCCGCAATCGCGAGGGCCGGTTCGAGGAAGCCGATGGCGGCACGCTGTTCCTCGACGAGCTCGCAACGCTTTCCATGGCCGCGCAAGAGCGGCTGCTGCGTGCGGTCGAATATGGCGAGGTTACCCGGATCGGCTCGTCGCGCCCAATGCGTGTCGATGTCCGCATTGTCGCCGCGACGAACGAGAACCTGCCCGCCATGGCGGAACGCGGCGATTTTCGCGCCGACCTGCGCGACCGCCTCAGCTTCGAAGTTATCACGCTGCCGCCACTGCGCGCGCGCGAAGGCGATATCGCCGTGCTGGCCGACTATTTCGGACGCAGGATGGCGGCGGAGCTGCAGTGGGAGGCGTGGCCGGGCTCTGCAGAGCATGTCGCCGCGCAGCTGGAAGATTACCTCTGGCCGGGGAATGTGCGCGAATTGCGCAATGTCATCGAGCGTGCGGTGTACCGGTGGAACGATCCGCAAAGCCCGGTCGGGCACATCGTCTTCGACCCTTTCGACAGCCCGTGGAAGCCCGCAGGCTCGCCCGCACCGGCGCAATCCGAGGCTCCCGATAAGGTTCGCGTCGCGCCGGAACGCCCCGATTTCGAAGAGATCGACGATCTGCGGATGGCGGTCGACAGCCACGAACGTGCAATCGTGGAGCATGCCCTTGGCAAGCACCGCTGGAACCAGCGCCAGACCGCCAAGGCGCTGGGCCTCAGCTACGACCAGCTGCGCCATTGCATCAAGAAGCACGGGCTGATGGAAGAGAGCTGACGGCACCGGGCGAGGGAAACTTCGCCCACACCCTCTGGCGGACCGGGGCGAGCCTCGCTAAGGGCCCCCTGCAAGACCGTGGTTTTTAACTCCCGCGATTATTCGATTCGCCCGACACCCTCCGGGCGCGAAATCGCCACCCAGCTTGCGAAAGGTGCCCGCCGTGGCTTCCAAGGAAATCCCGCTAGCCCTTACTTTCGATGACGTATTGCTGCGTCCGGCCGAAAGCGAGGTCCTGCCCAGTATGGCCGATACCCGGACCCGGCTGACGCGCGAGATCGCGCTCAACATCCCTGTCGTATCGGCGGCGATGGACACGGTGACCGAAGGCGACATGGCCATCGTGATGGCGCAACTGGGCGGCATGGGCGTGCTGCATCGCAACCTTGAGATAGAGGATCAGGTCGCCGCAGTTCGCGCCGTAAAACGCTACGAAAGTGGCATGGTGGTCAACCCGATCACCATCGGCCCCGACGCGACGCTGGGCGAAGCACAGGAAATCATGTCCGCCAACCGCATCAGCGGTATTCCCGTGACGGATCGCGGCGGCACGCTGGTCGGCATCCTGACCAATCGCGACGTTCGCTTTGCCGAACATCCCGGCCAGCCGGTGCGCGAGCTGATGACAACCGAGAATCTCGCCACCGTGCCGCTGGGCACCGGGCAGGAAGAGGCGCGTCGCCTGCTGCACCAGCGGCGGATCGAGAAGCTGCTGGTGGTGGACGACGATTATCACTGCATCGGCCTGATTACCGTCAAGGACATTGAAAAGGCGGTCAATTATCCCGGCGCGACCAAGGACGCGGCAGGCCGCCTGCGCGTCGCGGCGGCGACCACCACGGGCGACAAGGGTTTTGCGCGCACGCAGGCGCTGATCGATGCAGAGGTTGACGTGATCATCATCGACACCGCGCACGGCCATAACCGGGACGTGCTGAAGGCGGTCGAGCGTGCCAAGACGATCTCCAACTCGGTGCAGATCATCGCAGGCAATGTCGCAACGGCAGAAGCGACACGCGCGCTGATCGACGCGGGCGCGGACGCGGTGAAGGTCGGCATCGGGCCGGGCTCGATCTGCACCACCCGCGTGGTCGCAGGCGTCGGAGTGCCGCAGCTCACCGCGATCATGGACAGCGCAGAGGAGGCGGACAAGGCGGGCGTGCCGGTGATCGGCGACGGGGGCCTGCGGACCAGCGGCGATGCGGCCAAGGCGCTGGCGGCAGGTGCCAGCTGTGTGATGATCGGCTCTATGCTCGCGGGAACGGAAGAAGCTCCGGGCGAAACCTTCATCTACCAGGGCCGCAGCTACAAAAGCTATCGCGGGATGGGCAGCGTCGGCGCGATGGCGCGCGGATCTGCCGACCGCTATTTCCAGCAGGACGTGTCCGCAATGAAGCTGGTGCCCGAAGGGATCGAGGGACAGGTGCCCTACAAGGGCCCGGCCAAGGACGTGATCCACCAGCTGGTCGGCGGGATCAAGGCGGCTATGGGCTATACCGGCAGCCGCACGATCGACGATCTGCGAAAAGGTGCGCAATTCGTGCGGATCACCAATGCGGGGCTGACCGAGAGCCATGTGCACGACGTGTCGATCACCCGCTAGGCACCGAATTATCCGACGCGGTAGTCCATGAGCTGGGAAAACCGCCTGGCCGCGCTTTTCGGTCTCGACGATAGTGGATGGGAAAGGCACGCCAACCCATGGAGCGGTTGGAGCCGCCTTTTCACGGGATTGCCGCTGATAGTTCTGGCAATCTGGTCACGCGCGTGGATCGGCTGGTGGTCGATCCTGCCGATCTTGCTGACCATTATCTGGTTGTGGATCAACCCACTGCTTTTCCCTCCACCAGGCGATGACCGGGCATGGATGTCGCGCGGTGTGTTCGGCGAGCGGCTCTGGTCGAGGCGCAAGGAACTCGCGCTTCCCGAAGGCAGTACAATCTGGCCAATTGTCGCAAACGCGGTGACCGGTCTGTTCACGCTTGCCCTGATCTACGGCTTGGTGGTGCTCGACGTGACAGCGACGCTGCTCGGTGCGGTGGGAACGGCGGCGGCAAAGCTTGCTTTCATGCACCTCATGGCAAGGCTCTACGTAAAGGCGAAGTCGCGCGATCCTTCGCTTGCCTATCGCGCATCCGCATGAGCGCTTCGGCAATCGCGATGGAAGGTGGATGTCGGCGCGCAAACCGCTTTCCTACTCGACGGAGCGTGTGGCAGGGCAAATGCATGCCTTTAGTGCCTTACAGAAACCGGCATGGATTTGGATTACCGGCGCCAGCGCCGGGAATTTTTCCCACGTTAGACACTGTGTCAGGTGTGTCAGGCCTGCGGGAAATCGACCTGTGACTCCTGCCGCGCGCGTTCAGGCCGCCATCGACATTCTCGACCGTGTGATCGAGGCGGCAAAGGGGCAGGGCGCGCCTGCCGACCGCATCATTGCGGAGTGGGCCAAGGCCAATCGCTATGCCGGCTCGAAGGATCGCCGTGCGGTGCGCGAACTGGCTTATGACGCAATCCGTCATTGCGGCGAGGTGCCAGCGAATGGGCGTGCGGCGATGCTGGCGCTGCTTGCGCGGGACGAAACGCTGGCCGTCCTGTTCGACGGATCGAAATACGGACCGGGCCCTCGGCAAGAGGGCGAGCCGGTCGCGGAAGCAGGCGTTGCTCCCGCGTGGTTGATGGAGCGGCTGGCCGCATCGGACATCGAAGGCGACGAGGCCGCCGCGCTGATGAGTCGCGCTCCACTCGATGTGCGGGTCAACACCTTGAAGGCAGAGCGCGACGCTCTCGAACTGCCCGAACCCGGAGAAGCGCTGGCGCTGTCACAGGCGCTGCGGTTCGATGGGGGAACGCCAGTCGAGCAATGGGACGCCTACCGCGAAGGGCGGATCGAGGTGCAGGACCACGGCAGCCAGATTGCGTGCAGCGCGGCCAGAGTCCTTCCCGGAGAGACGGTGATCGACCTGTGCGCGGGCGCTGGCGGCAAGACCCTGGCGCTGGCGGCGGCGATGGAGAATCGCGGGCGGCTGATCGCATCCGATACCGACAGGCGGCGGCTTTCGCAGCTTGCGCCGCGCGCGCAGCGGGCGGGTGCGACGATCATCGAGGAACGCCTGCTCGATCCCGGCAAGGAAATGGCAGCGCTGGGCGATCTGGAAGCACAGGCCGATTGCGTACTGATCGACGCGCCGTGCTCGGGCGTCGGTACGTGGCGCCGCAAGCCCGAGGCGAAATGGCGCCTGACGCCCGACCGGCTTGCGCGGTTTGCCGCTACGCAAGACAATCTGCTTTCGCTCGGTGCGAAGCTCGTCAAGCCGGGCGGTCGGCTCGTCTTCGTCACCTGTTCACTGCTGGACGATGAGGGCGCGGACCGATTCGCGGCATTCCTGCAGGGCCACGAAACCTGGCGCGGCGATGCACCGGACCTGCCGCTCGGACGGGCGCGAGGGCAGGGATTCCGCCTGTCTCCGTTTCACGACGGCACGGACGGATTTTTCGTCGCGCGGGCCCACTTGCCGTGTTAACCTTTCGATCTATGCTCGCCTCCGCGCCTCGAATCCTGGCACAATCGAAGGATAACTTCATGCGTTTCGCTCCCGCTGCTGCTGCCCTGTCGCTGTTGGTGGCAGTTTCCGCCAGCGTGGGTTCGGCGCAGAGCGAGCCGGTCGATCCGCGTGCGGGCATGCTGATGGCGCAGGCGCAGGATGCGCTCGACGCGGGCCAGCCGCAGCGCGCGGTCGATGCGCTGGAAGCGGCTTTCGCGATCGATCCGCAATACACGCCGATCCTGATTGCCCTGGCCGAGGCTGCGCGGCGCGAAGGGCTACAGGGCAAGGCGATCCGCTATTACCGCGAGGCGCTGACCCGCGATCCGGGCAATTATGCCGCGATTGCGGGCGAGGGTGCGGCGATGGTCGAAAAGGGTGCAATCGAGCGTGCGCGGCGCAATCTGGCGCAGCTTGAATCGCTATGCGGTGCGAATTGCCCGGAAACACGCGCGCTAGAACTCGCGATTGCGCAGGGCCCGCGTAACAGGAATGTGCTGACGGCCGAGGCGGTCATGCCCGATGCGATGGTGACGCAGAACCTGAGCGCGCAGGACGGCGCGACGCAGTAGGCGATAATGCGTGAAACGAGCCGGTACACAGTTCCGAAAGCGCTCGGCGTCGATCAAACGATTTACATCCGTTGGCTGAGACGAAAGGCCAAGGCCCATCTCGACCGTGATCGCAAACGTGTCACACACGAAATTACTGGCGAGGAGTACCGTAGGCTAATACATGCGGCAGTGTGCGACCATGGCACGCATGATTTCTATACAGGTGAGGCCCTCAATTGGTCTCTGATCAGCACCTACGACAACAAGAAATCGGCGGAGGGCAGGTCCCGTTACAAGGCCAGCTTCGCACTTCTGCCAACCGTCGATCACATCTCGGGCGAAAACGGGCGCTACGATTTTGTCATCTGTGGTTGGAGGACCAACGATGCCAAAAACGACTTGGCCTATGAAGAGTTCTTGGACCTGTGCCGAAGGGTTGTTGCTAAGGCTGATGGCGGCTGATCTGCGAACAATCGCTGGAATTGCTCAGATCAGGTCGGCGAATTCCGCCACGACCGAGCGATAGACCCGCTTCTTGAAGGGTACGATCAGGTCCGCAACCGTGCTCGCCGTAACCCAGCGGTACTCGCAGAATTCTGGCGGGTTATGCGCCTCCAGGTCGATATCGTCGTCGGTGCCTTCGAAGCGTGCGAGGAACCAGGCCTGCTCTTGCCCGCGGAACTTGCCACCCCACAGCTTGCCTACCAGCTCGTCCGGCAGGTCGTAGCGCAGAGGTTCCGCAGTCTGGCCGATGAGTGCGACCTTTTCGGCAGTGACGCCGGTCTCTTCCCACAGCTCGCGCAGCGCGGCATCGCGCGGGTCTTCGCCTTCATCGATGCCGCCCTGCGGCATCTGCCAGAAATCGCCTTCCTTGGTGTCGATCCGGCGTCCCACGAACACTTCGCCCGTGGAATTGACCAACATCACACCCACGCACGGGCGATAGCCGAGTTCGGAAGTCTCGCGGTCTTTGGTCATGGTCATTGCTGTCGCCCCAAGGCTGCGCCAACCGCATCGATAAAGGCTTCCACGTCTGCCTGACCACTGGGAATCGCTTTGCGCATGGTGAAGAATCCGTGGATGATCCCCGGGAATTCCAGATAGGTCAGTTCGGTTCCATGCTTGACCATGCACGCCGCATAACTGCGCCCGGAATCGCGCAGGGGATCGAGGCCTGCGGTGCACAGCACCGTCGGCGGCGCCTTGCTGCAATCTCCCAGCATCGGGAGGTTGCGCGCAGATCCAGGATCGGCGGCATAGCTCTGCGTGAACCAGCCCATGGTCCCGCCGGTGAGGAAATAGCCGTCCTTGAACTGGCGATAGCTCTCGTGCTGGCCCGCCTCGTCCGCAACCGGATAGATCGGCGCCTGCACCAGCACGGGCACGTCTGCGGGATTGTCGCGCAGAGCATGGGTAGTGACGATGGTCAGGTTGCCACCCGCACTATCGCCAGTGATCACCAGCCCGGTAATCTCGCGGCCCAGTTCCGCAGGCGAAGACGCCAGCCAGCGCGCGGCCGCCTCGCAATCGTCGGGCGCGGCGGGGAAGGGCGCTTCGGGAGCGAGGCGGTAATTGACAGACAGCACGGGCAGATCGAGACGCGCGGCAAACTCTGTGCACAGCGAGTGGTAGACGTCCAGATCGCCGATCACGAACCCGCCGCCGTGGATGAACAGCACTGCGGGGCCTGCCTCGCGCGATTCGCGCGTGTCGTAGAACCGGCACGGGATGTCTCCGGCGGGGCCGGGGCAGGTCACATCCTTGATGAGGGCCATCTCGCGCGCCGGAGCCTCGCCGATCTGCGCCATCGCCCGCATCCCCTCGCGTGCAGCAACCGCGCCCACTTCTTCGGCAGGCGGACGGCCCATCGCCTCCAGCATATCGAGCAAGGCGCGAACATCGGGGCGAACGAAGGGTTCGGGAGCGGGTGCGTCGGCCATATGCGTATCCTTCGTAAAGCGGGCCGGGTTGGATAGGCGCTGCGTGTGGCGCCTGTCTACCGATCTGCATCGGGGGGATAGAAAAACTTGATTGTCCCGGTCGCCACAGCCACGTAGGCGGCGGTTGTCAGCGCGGAACCATGTCGCGCGAGGAAGACCCGAAGGATATTTCTGCCCATGGCGACGCAGGCGCCTACAGCCTCCACCGACACTCCCGATATTCCCGATGCCATCGTCGTGCGCTTCGCGGGCGATTCGGGCGACGGGATGCAGTTGACGGGCGGGCAGTTCACCCTGTCGACCGCGTTGGCAGGCAACGACCTTGCCACTTTCCCCGATTTTCCGGCGGAAATTCGCGCGCCGCAAGGCACGCTGTTCGGTGTCAGCGCTTTCCAGATCAACTTCGGGTCGCGCCACATCAATACCGCAGGCGATGCGCCGGACGTGCTGGTCGCGATGAACCCAGCCGCGCTGAAGGTGAACCTTGCGGCGTTGAAGCCCGGCGGTCTGGTGATCGCGGACACGGGCGAGTTCAACAAGCGCAATCTCGACAAGGCGAAGTACGACGCCAACCCGCTCGAGGACGATACGCTGGCCAAGTTCGACGTGCTCGCGTTCGATATCTCGGCGCGTACGCTGGAAGCGGTGGAGCCGTTCGGGCTCGGCAAGAAGGACGGGCTGCGTTGCAAGAACATGTGGACGCTCGGCCTCGCGCTGTGGATGTTAGACCGTCCGCGCGAACCGCTGCATGACTGGCTGAACAAGAAATTCGCCAAGGCGCCCGATATCGCCGCCGCCAATATCGCCGCGCTCGATGCAGGCCATGCCTATGGCGAGACGGCGGAGCTTTCCGGCCCGCTTAAGCAGGTCAACTTGCCGCCGGTGCCAAGCGAACCCGGGCTGTACCGCACGATCACCGGCGCCGAAGCCGTATCGCTCGGCCTCGTTGCCGGAGCGCAATTGGCCGAACTGCCAATGTTCTTCGGCGGCTACCCGATCACGCCTGCCTCCGCGATCCTGCATCATCTCGCGCGGCTCAAGGAATTCGGCGTCACCACCTTCCAGGCGGAAGACGAGATCGCTGCTGTCTGCGCCGCCATCGGGGCGAGCTATGCAGGCCAGCTGGGCGTCACGTCGTCCTCCGGCCCCGGCATCGCGCTCAAGACCGAAGCACTGGGCCTCGGCATCATGACCGAGCTGCCGTTGGTGGTGGTCAATTCGCAGCGCGGCGGGCCGAGCACCGGCCTGCCAACCAAGACCGAGCAGAGCGATCTCTACCAGGCGGTCTATGGCCGTAATGGCGATGCGCCGATGCCGGTGATTGCCGCGCGCTCTCCCGGTGATGCGTTCGAAGTCGCTATCGAGGCGTGCCGCATGGCGGTGCAGTACATGACGCCGGTCATGCTGCTGACAGACGGCTACATCGCCAATGCGGCCGAGCCATGGAAGGTGCCGGATCCGGCGGCGTTCGCGCCGTTCCCGGTAGAGTTCAAGACCGATCACGGTGGCGAGCAACTGCTTCCCTACAAGCGCGACGCCAAAGGCGCGCGCCCGTGGATCAAGCCCGGCACGCCCGGCATGATGCACCGCATTGGCGGGATCGAGAAAGACGCGAACACCGGCAATATCTCCTACGATCCGGGCAATCACCAACTAATGACGGACACTCGGCGCGACAAAATTGCGAATATCCCCGTGTCCGATCAGGAAGTGGCTTTCGGTGAAGACACCGGCAAGCTGGCGGTGGTCGGCTGGGGCAGCACCTACGGCCCGATCAAGCAGGCGGTGCGCCGCAGTATAGAAAAGGGCTGCTCGGTCTCGCATATCCATGTGCGCCATATCTGGCCGCTGCCCAAGAACCTCGGCGAGCTGCTGAGCGGGTTCGAGCGCGTGCTGGTGCCCGAGATGAACACCGGCCAGTTCAAGACCGTGCTGCGCGACCAGCTGCTGGTCGATGCGGAAAGCCTCACCAAGACTAGCGGCCAGCCGTTCCAGATCGCCGAACTGGAAGATGCGATCTGCGCGTATTTCGATGGCGTGGATGGCAATGAGGGTGGCGAGGTCGAGCCAAACGAACAGCAGCTGCCGAGCCCGGTGGAGAGCGAGTGATGCAACGAAACAAGTATCTGCTTTTTGCAGCGGCACTTGCCTGCCTGCTCGTGGTCATCATGTTGTTTAGGTCCTGATATGAACGCCCCAGCGAAAATCGAAACCACGCTCAAGGACTGGGAAACCGATCAGGAGGTCCGCTGGTGCCCGGGTTGCGGGGATTATGCGATCCTCAAGGCGGTGCAGCGCACGCTGCCGCAGCTCGACTGCGACCCGGCGAACACCGTCTTCATCTCCGGCATCGGCTGCTCCAGCCGCTTCCCCTATTATATCGAGAGCTACGGCTTCCACACGATCCACGGTCGCGCGCCTGCGGTGGCGACGGGCGTGAAGCTCGCCAATCCGGACCTCGACGTGTGGCTGGTGACGGGCGACGGCGATGGCCTGAGCATCGGCGGCAACCACATGATGCATGTGCTTCGCCGCAACGTGAACATGCAGATCATGCTGTTCAACAACGAGATTTATGGGCTGACCAAGGGTCAGTACTCGCCCACGAGTCGCGAGGGGACGCGCAGCCCGACCAGCCCGATCGGCTCGGTCGACCACCCCGCCAACCCCTGCGCCTTTGCCCTGGGTAGCGGCGCGCGTTTCGTCGGGCGCGGGATCGATGTCTCAAAGAACCTGCCCGATGTGTTGAAAGCCGCACATGCGCACCAGGGCGCGGCGTTTGTCGAGATTTTCCAGAATTGCATCGTCTATAACAAGGACGTGTTCGATGCTTTCGCCGCCCCGAAGGGTGCCGAAGGCCAGCAGCTCTGGCTTGCCGATGGCGAACCCATGCTGTTCGGCTCTGAAAAGAGTGGAGGCGTGAAAGGCCTCGCTTTCGACCCCGACAGCCTTTCTTTCAGGGTGGTCGATGTGGTCGCCAAAGAAGACGGGACTCTCGACTGGCAGGCTGCGGGTGTGCGCGTGCATGATGCGAAGAACCGCGTGATGGCGCACATACTGGCCGAGCTACCCTTTGGCGAGTTCCCCATGCCTCTGGGGGTGCTCTACGACGATCCTGCGCCGACCTACGAAAGCGCAGTGATTGCCGAGCGTGAAGCCTTGGTCAGCGGCAAGGAGCCCAACCTCGCCAAGCTGCTTTCGGGCGGCCAGACCTGGACTGTGGACGGGACCGCAGCGGATCCGGTCTAGGAACACCTATCGCTGCTGCGACGTTGCCGCACAAACTCCCCTCCCTTGAGGGAGGGGGTGGGGGTGGGTGTACGGCTGCGCAGTAACGCGCACACCGATCGCCCCTCTCCAAGCTGTGCTAGCTCCCTTTGGGAGCAAGCTTCGCTATCCTCTCCCCGCCCGGGGAGAGGGGGGTAGGGGAACTGAATGTCCAAACCACAGATCGTCTGGCTGCGGCGCGACTTGCGTCTTGCAGACAATCCCGCGCTCTATGCCGCTGCTCAGGCGGGGCCGATCATCCCGGTATTCGTGCTCGACGATGAGAGAACAGGTGACCGTAAATATGGCGGCGCATCGCGCTGGTGGCTGCATCATTCGCTCGAAAGCCTCGGCAAGAGCTTCGGGCGGCACAATGCGGAGCTGATCCTGCGGCGCGGCGATAGCGTCAATATCCTCGCCGACATTGCGGCCAAGACAGGCGCGGAGGCGATCCACGCCAACCGCCACTACGAGCCGTGGTGGAGGAAGGCGCAGGGCGACCTGAAGAACGCACTTCCCGACGGATGCGAACTGGTGCTGCACGACGGCAACTACCTGATGCCGCCCGGCACCGCGACCACGGGCAGCGGCGATCCGTACAAGATCTACACGCCGTTTGCGCGCGCCATGCGCGAAATCATGCCGCCGCGCGAGGAGCTGCCCGTGCCGGAAACCATCTCGCAGCCGTCCGACCTTCCGTCCAGCGACGATCTTTCCGACTGGAAGCTGCTCCCGACCAAGCCGAATTGGGCGACAGGCTTCGCGAAGCATTGGGAAATCGGCGAGGGTGCAGCGCACGAACGGCTCGACTGGTGGGCCGATAATGTCGATCGCTACGAGGATGGTCGCAACCTGCCATCGGTCGATGAGACGTCGCAGATGTCTCCGCACCTGCATTGGGGCGAAATCTCGCCGGTGCAAATCTGGCACGCGCTCAAGGGCAAGCGCAGCGAGGGCTGGCGGACGTATGAGAGCGAACTGATCTGGCGCGACTATGCGCAGAACGTGATCTGCCAGTTTCCCGATTACCCGCACGAATCCTATCGCGACGCGATCGACGACGCCAAGCTCTGGCGCAATCCCAACCGGGGGCATGTATTCGAGGAAGAGCTGGAGACATGGCAGCGCGGCCGCACCGGCTACCCCATCGTCGATGCCGGGATGCGCCAGCTATGGGCGATCGGCTGGATGCACAATCGTGTCCGCATGATCGCGGCCAGCTTCCTCATCAAGCACCTGCTGATCGACTGGCGCCATGGAGAGCGCTGGTTCTGGGATACGCTGGTCGATGCGGATTACGCCTCGAACGGCACCAACTGGCAGTGGGTCGCGGGCACGGGGGTAGACAGCAACATGTTCTCGCGCATCATGGCGCCGCTGAGCCAGAGCGAGAAGTTCGATGCTGCGGGCTACATCCGCGAATGGGTGCCCGAGCTGGCGGACCTTTCCGACGCCGAAATCCACGATCCACCCGACGAGAAGCGCGGCAAATACCCGGAAAAGATCATCGGCCACAAGGAAGCGCGCGAGCGTGCGCTGGAGGCCTATCGCGCCATGAAGGCAGGCTGAAGAGGGTAGCTTAAGGGTTGTCGCCGCCATTCGCGGGGCGCATAAGTGGAGTAGGCATGGGGGTGACCGGTCAACCACGCGGCAGCGATCTGCTGGCTGCATCTCAGCGCTTCGAACGGCGCCCCGGCTTCCTGTCCCGCTTGCTGGCACCGGGCTTTCACAAACTTCTCGATAAGCTGGATGCCGGGATGGACCGCGGCGCTGTGCTAGGGCGGCTGCCCGATGGTAATACGCGGTTGTTTGGCAGTCGCGCACCGGGCTTCGAGGCGGAAGTCCACATCCACAACTGGCGCGCATTGCTGCGCGCGGCAACCGGCGGCTCGGTCGGTTGGTATCAGGCATGGGAAGCGGGCGAATGGTCGAGCCCCGATCCCGTCGCTTTGTTCGCTGTACTGATGCAGAATGCCCAGACGCTGGGCGATGCCACCCGCGCCAAGGGCCGGTGGAAACGCGCGCTCAAGGCCGCTCATGGCCGGCGGCGCAACACGCGTAGCGGTGCGGCAAGGAACATCGCGGCACACTACGATCTCGGGAATGATTTCTATGCTGCGTGGCTGGGCGAGACGATGACCTATTCGTCTGCCCTGTTCGATCCGGCTGCTGCACCTCAGACGCTCAACGCGGCGCAACGCGCGAAAATCGATGCGATCCTCGACAGGGTGGACCTCAAGAAGGGCGACAACCTGCTCGAAATCGGCTGCGGCTGGGGCACGCTGGCGCGAATGGCGGCGGATCGGGGTGCGAAGGTCGACGCGATCAGCCTGTCGGACGAACAGCTCGCATGGGCCCGGCGGCAAAGTGTCGGCAATGCGCGCTTCCTCAAGCAGGATTATCGCGACACCGGAAATGCGGATGCGGGGGGCCAATATGACGCGATCGCCAGCGTCGAAATGGTCGAAGCGCTGGGGCACGAATACTGGCCGACCTTCATGGACTGCGTTGCGCGCAACCTGAAGCCGGGCGGGCGTGCGGCGATCCAGTTCATCTCGATGCAGGATGAATTGTTCGATGCCTATGCGGACAGTGCGGATTTCATCCAGGCCTACATCTTCCCGGGTGGGCTGCTGATCCGCACGTCCGAATTCCGCGCCTTGGCCGAGGCGCGCGGTCTGGCATGGCAGGACGAGCAGCGGTTCGGAGAAGATTATGCGGAGACCCTGCGAATCTGGCGCGAGAATTTCGAGCGTGCTGCGACAGAAGGCCTGTTGCCACAGGGTTTCGACGATCGCTTCAGGGCATTGTGGGGCTATTACCTGATGTATTGCGAAGGCGGCTTCCGCGCTGGCGGGATCGACGTTCACCAGGTGACGCTGGTCAAGGAGAAATAGGATTTTGAAACACTTCACACTCACAGGCGCTGCCGCGCTCGCGCTGGCCGCATGTACGACCACGCCGATGACGGATACCGTGGGTGCCGCGGACACCGCCGCGGTGACCGCCAGCGTTCCGACCCAGCCGCTCCCCGTTGTAGGTGCAGAAGTTCTTTTCTGGGACGATGCGACCCGCTCTGCCCGCTTCCGTTCGATGGAAAGCTTCTTCCCCGGGCAGGAGGTCGCACCGCCAGCGATAACGCGCGCGCTACCCGAGGGCGTACCTCTGCCCTCGGAAACGCAAGGTGCAATCCGCGATTACATGACCAGCCAGCAAGCGGCGGGCGTGATGGTGCTGCAGGATGGCAAGCTCCGCTTTGTCGATTATGGCCTCGGCTTCGGACCCGACGATCGCTGGACCAGCTTCTCGGTCGCCAAGAGTTTTACCTCAACGCTGCTGGGTGCAGCGCTGAAGGATGGGCATATCGAAAGCCTGAGCGATTCCGTCTCGAAATACATTCCCGGCCTGAAGGGCAGTGCCTATGACGATGTGACGGTGGAACAGCTCGCCACGATGACATCGGGCGTCAAATGGAACGAGAACTACACCGATCCCAATTCCGATGTCGCCCAGATGTTCAGCACCACGCCCGAACCCGGCACGGACCAGGTTGTCGAATATATGAAGACCCTGCCGCGAGAAGCTCCGGCGGGCGAGAAATGGGTCTATAAGACAGGTGAGACAAACCTGATCGGTGTGCTGGTAGAAAATGCCGTGGGCATGACCTTGGCCGAATATGCCAAGCACAAGATCGTCGACCCGGCAGGCTTCGAACACCCCCTGTTCTGGCAGACCGACCTGTCGGATCGCAGCGTGGGCGGGTGCTGCCTGTCCGCTGCGTTGAGCGATTACGCCCGGATGGGGCAGTTCGCTCTCGAAGGCGGGCACGGCATCGTGCCCGATCGCTGGTTTGTCGAGGCAGGGGCCCCGCAAGTCGAGTTCGGCAACGGATTCGGCTATGGCTATCAGTGGTGGACCTATCCCAATGACGGCCCAACGGCCTTCGATGGCCCGTACGGCGCACAGGGAATCTTTGGCCAGTCGATCACTATATATCCGCGCGAAAAGCTGGTCGTCGCGATTGTCTCCAACTGGCCCAGGGCCACCGGTCAGGAATTCTCGGCCGAGCGCCTGAAGCTGATCGCGGCGATTCGCGCGGGCATTGCAGCGGACTAGCCGCCTACAACAGGCAGGAGCGTGTCACTCCGCCGCCAATCGGGCCTTCCCACCGGCTCAGGATATCTTCGAGGACCGCCTGGCTAAGCAGGTCGTCGAAGGCTGCACCTGCAATCGAACGGTCCCACCAGACGATCCGGCCCTGGATCGACTGGAGGCCGGGCAGGGTCAGCCAGCAGATCTGGTCTGCCTGCAGGCGACCGATCGAGGATGCGCTGAACCCGGCCAGCGACAGGTCGTGCACCACGGTCTTGAAGGCCCGCGAGCCGGATACCCGCAATTGCGATGGAATGGCGATCTTCGTGCGCGGCGCGCAGCGGTCTTCCTGCGCCGCATTCGCGTAGGAATGCTGTGTCGAAATCATGTTTTTATACCCGCCCAAGTCTTTCTGGTTGAACGGTTTTCATGGCTTGCGACTTGCCGGATCGTAAGCAGGATTGGCTAAGCGCCCTTAACCAACTTGCGCGTCAGATTCTGGCGCGGTGGCCGGTCTCGAAATCCCGCTCGATAAGCTCGACAATATAGGATCCGACCTCTTCGGGCGGCTTGACGCTTTGGGGGTCTTCGCCGGGATAGGCTTTGGCCCGCATGGCGGTGCGCGTGGCGCCGGGGTCGATTATCGCGACACGGATTGCGCCGGTATTGGCGACTTCCTGCGCATAGCATTCGAGCAGGTTGTCGAAGGCCGCTTTGGTTGAGCCATAGGCTGCCCAATAGGCGCGGGGCTTGTCGCCCACGCTGCTCGTAAGTCCGATTACGCGCGCGGCATCTGCGCGTTTCAGCAAGGGATGCAACCCGGCAAGCAGCGCCTGTGTCGCGAGGATATTGGTGGTGATCGCGGTGTTGAACTGCTTGGGGTCGATCTGCGTCACGGGGGTCAGTGTGGGCAGGTAGGCCGCGCCGATCACCAGCATGTCCAGCGCATCCCAGCGGCTGGCGATGGCCTGGGCCAGACGCGCGACACCGTCACCTTGGCCGAGATCGACCGGCGCGATCGTGGCCGATCCGCCGCCTTGGTGGATTTCGTCTTCCACCCGCTCCAGCGCGGCATCGTCGCGCGCGGTGAGGATGACGTGCGCGCCCTTGGCGGCGAGCGCCTTGGCAATCGCTGCGCCAATTCCGCGCGATGCCCCGGTGACGAGCGCAACGCGCCCTTCGAACGGTTTGCTATCGCTCATGTCAGGCGACCTTGTTTACCGGAAAGGAAAGTTGCGCAGCACCTGCTTCGCGGCGCTCGAAATCGGTCCGCCGCGTGGGATAGTCGCCCGTGAAGCAGGCATCGCAGAATTGCGGACAGCTCTTATCGCGCGCTTCGCGACCGACGGCACGGTACAGCCCGTCGATGGAGATGAAGGCCAGGCTGTCTGCCTCGATGAACTCGCGCATCGGCTCAAGCTCCATCTTGGCCGCGAGCAGCGCGCTGCGTTCGGGCGTATCGACGCCGTAGAAACAGCTATGTGCGGTGGGCGGGCTGGCGACTCGGAAATGCACTTCGGTCGCGCCGGCATCGCGCATCATCTCGACGATCTTCTTGCTGGTCGTGCCGCGCACGATCGAATCGTCGATCAGGACGATCCGCTTGCCTTCGACAAGCCCGCGATTGGCATTGTGTTTGCGCTTCACGCTCGAGTGGCGGACGCCGTCGGACGGCTGGATGAACGTGCGGCCCACATAGTGGCTGCGGATGATGCCGAGTTCGAAGGGGACGCCTGATTGCTGGGCATATCCGATCGCGGCGGGCACGCCGCTGTCGGGTACGGGCACTACCAGGTCCGCATCGCACGGTGCCTCGGTCGCCAGTTCGCTGCCGATAGCCTTGCGTGCCTCGTAGACCGACCGCCCTGCGAAGATCGAATCGGGGCGACTGAAATAGACATGTTCGAAGATGCAGGGGCGCGAAGGATTATCGCCGAAGGGGCGGTGCGAGCGGATCGTGCCGTCGAAATCGACCTCAATGAACTCGCCCGGTTCCACCTCGCGCTCGAACTTGGCGCCGACCACATCGAATGCAACCGTCTCGCTTGCGAAGACGACCGCGTCGCCCATCCGGCCCATCTGCAAGGGGCGGATGCCCAGCGGATCGCGGCACGCCGCCATTCCGCGCGGGGTCATCACGATCAGCGCATAGGCACCTTCTACGAGCCGCAATGCGTCGATCAGCTTGTCGAGCATCGTCGGGTAGCGGCTGGTCGCGACGAGGTGGATGATCACCTCGGTGTCGCTGGTCGACTGGAAGATCGCTCCCTTGCCGACCAGTTCCTCGCGCAGGGTCGCAGCGTTCGAAATATTGCCGTTATGCGCGATGGCGAAGCCACCGCTTGCGAGATCGGCGTAGAGCGGCTGGACATTACGCAGGCCCGATCCGCCTGTGGTCGAATAGCGCACGTGGCCTGCCGCCATGAAGCCGGGCAGTTCGGCAATCGATTCGGCGCTTGAGAAGTTCTCCGCCACGTGGCCGAGCCCGCGACGCGTGTAGAATTGCGCGCCGTCGAAACTGGTAATGCCAGCCGCTTCCTGCCCGCGATGCTGGAGCGCGTGCAGGCCGAGTGCAGTGGTGGTCGCAGCCTCCGAACCGGCGTTGATCGCGCCGAACACGCCGCATTCCTCATGCAGGCTGTCGCCGTCCTCATCGTCGAAGGGGTGTCGCAAGTGCGTCGTGGGGTTCATGGGTGGCGCGCCCGTTGCCAAAACTGGTCGCCGCCCCATTGGCGGTGTGGCAGGTGAATTACAAGGGTAGAAGGGGCTCTTGCATGAGGTTCGCAGAAGCGAACCTGTCCTTGCCGTCCACAACAAAACGCCTTTTCATTGCAGAGACAGCCAAGCGAACCTAAGGCCCTGCCTGAGACGCGACAATAACGGACCTTTCCTTGTTTCTCAGCCCCTTTGAATGGACC
Source organism: Alteriqipengyuania sp. (assembly GCF_964222115.1). Lineage (NCBI taxonomy): Bacteria > Pseudomonadati > Pseudomonadota > Alphaproteobacteria > Sphingomonadales > Erythrobacteraceae > Alteriqipengyuania > Alteriqipengyuania sp. Next base: position 90 of record NZ_CAXQBM010000011.1, on the reverse strand, counting down.
ATAGCCAAGCGATACCTCTGGCCCGGCAAGGGTGAGGGATTCATCAAGCTGGTCGCGGGTATCTCCATCGGTGTCGTCATGCTCTCGGTC
>NZ_CAXQBM010000010.1:0-16282 GCF_964222115.1 Alteriqipengyuania sp. | reverse complement strand
GCGCAGCATCTCTGCTTCGGACTTCTGGATAAGGTCACCAATGTAAACAATGTTGTCGTTCTTCAGGCAGTTTGCCGAGCGAACAGACAGTTCAAGCTCATCGACTTTCTTGAGCAGGACCGGGTTGAAGCCGAGATCGGTTTCTTCGGTCTGCGTACCCGTATCAACGGTTGGCTCTTCGAAGTTGATGAACAGTTGCAGCTGGTCCTGCAGGATGCGCGCGGCATAGGCCACCGCGTCCTCGGGCGTGACGGTGCCGTCGGTCTCGATCGTCAGCGAAAGCTTGTCGTAGTCCAGTTCCTGGCCGACACGGGCGTTCTCGACCTTGTAGCTCACCTGCTTGATCGGCGAGTAAAGCGAATCGACCGGGATCAGGCCGATCGGCGCATCCGCCGGACGGTTCTGTACCGCAGCGACATAGCCCTTACCGACGTCCGCGGTCAGTTCCATGTTGAGGTTCGCGCCCTCGTCCAGCTGGCAGATCACGAGATCCTTGTTCATGATCTCGATATCGCCCGACACGGCAATGTCGCCCGCCTTCACGGCGCCGGGGCCGGTCGCGGAAAGCTGCAGCCGCTTGGGGCCTTCGCCTTCCATCTTGAGCGCGATCTGCTTCACGTTCAGGACGATATCGGTCACGTCCTCACGCACGCCTGCAAGCGAGGAGAACTCGTGCAGCACGTTCTCGATCTTGATCGAGGTGATGGCGGCGCCCTGGAGGCTCGACAGGAGCACGCGGCGCAGCGCGTTGCCAAGCGTCAGGCCGAAGCCACGCTCAAGCGGCTCGGCAACGAAGGTCGCCTTGCGCTTCTTGTCGCTGCCGGAGTCCTTCAGTTCGAGGGAGGTGGGCTTTTTCAGTTCCTGCCAGTTCTTGGTGTTGACGGCCATGGATGTCCCCTAGGAATGCAAGATCGGCTGTGGCCGGGCACTTTCTATAAAAAAGCGCGTCCGGCCTGAGAATGGTCGGCGGTGAGAGAAGCTCCCGCCGCCGGGCAGGATCGGATCAGACGCGGCGCCGCTTCGACGGGCGAACCCCGTTATGCGGGATCGGCGTCACGTCGCGGATGCTGGTGATGGTGAAGCCCACCGCCTGCAACGCGCGCAACGCACTCTCGCGGCCCGAACCCGGGCCCTTCACTTCGACTTCAAGCGTGCGCACGCCATGTTCGGCGGCCTTCTTGCCGGCATCGTCTGCGGCGACCTGCGCGGCATAGGGCGTCGACTTGCGGCTGCCCTTGAAGCCCATCATCCCTGCGCTGGACCAGCTGATCGCGTTGCCCTGCGCATCGGTGATGGTAATCATCGTGTTGTTGAAGCTGGCGTTCACGTGCGCGACGCCGCTGGAGATGTTTTTCCGCTCGCGGCGCCGGATGCGGCCTGGTTCGCGTGCCATGTGATGTTCCCCTTAAGGAAAGAAAGCTGAAGAGACGGAAGGAAGCGCTATGAAAGGCGCTTACTTCTTCTTGCCGGCGATCGGCTTTGCCTTGCCCTTGCGGGTGCGCGCATTAGTGTGCGTGCGCTGGCCGCGAACGGGCAGACCGGCACGATGGCGCAGGCCGCGGTAGGAACGAAGGTCCATCAGACGCTTGATGTTCATCGCGGTCTGACGACGCAGGTCGCCTTCCACCGTATGCTCTTCGTCGATCGTTTCACGGATGCGCAGAATTTCCTCGTCGGTGAGGTCCTGCACGCGGGTCTTGTGATCAATGCCGAGCTTGTCGGCGATCTTCACCGCAGTGGTGCGGCCAATTCCGTGAATATAGGTCAGCGCGATAATCACGCGCTTGTTGGTGGGGATGTTTACCCCGGCAATACGAGCCACTTACTTCTCCATGCTCCACAGGGGCTTATGACCATTTTGAGGGGCCGCCCCTATCTCATCGCGAGTTTCATCGATCCACTGCGCCACCGCCATCCGGGACGGACGAAAACCGGCAGGCAACAAGACCAGGCCGGTTATGCAGTGATGCACTGAATCGGACGAACGGCGCACATAGGCGCGAGGAGGCGCAGCGTCAACAGCTACGCAGCATTAATCGCGCAGGCGCATCCCGAGGCCTCGCGAAATCAATCACTGTTGGGAATCTATCGCCAGAGAGCGGGTCTGTCAAAACCGGCGGAATCGCTTTTCCCCGCACAGCGCCCGGCTCGTCGCACGCGTTTGAGCGCCGGACCCGCTAGCGCCCTTCCCCTGGAATCAGCTCCACGTCATCCTCTGCTTCGTCGGCTCCGCTGTCTTCGGCGTCTTCCATGCCGCTACCGAAGGCCGAATCGAACGCGCTCGGCTTTTTCGCCTCTTCCGGCTCTTCCGCTTCGTCCACCATGGGCCCACCGAGTTTCTCCGCAAGCCCCAGGGCCTGCTGGCCGATCACACCGTCGACCGCCTTGGAAATCTGCGGCACTTCGAAGCGCATCGTACCGCCGACGACATATTCCCACACGATTCGCGTACCGACGATTTCATCCGCATTCTCGATCGGCTGCATGGTTATCGTCATCACCCCGTCGACCGGCTCGCTCTGCAAAGGTCCGAGCCCGCCGCGCATGCGCAAGACCTTCCGCGGCACCGCCTGCACAACCATCATGTGCTGCACGCTGCCTTCCAGCCCCATTGTCTCGCCCTTGTCCTCTGCCGGGATGCGTTCGCAGAAGCAGCCTCCCGCCTGTGGCGTGAGCATCATGTTGGAGGCGTCGGCAGACCACGTATGCGCATCGTTCCACCAGTCACCCGGGGCGATCAGCGCGAGCCATGCATCTTTCGGTTCCGCCGCGACATCCACCGCATGACGGCTGACGAAATGGGTTTCGGACTGCTCGACGACCTCGGCATGCGCGGAGGTGGCGGCCAGCGCAGACGCGGCCATCAGGGTAGGGAAAATGGCGGGGCGGATCATCGAATGGCTCCTCATTATCGCACCGCTATTCCACGAGCGCGCGCCAAAGGGAACCGCCAAGGACGATCGTCAGTCGGCGATCAGCGCGTCGATGCTCTCGGTAACGTCGGTGATGGAGCCCATGCCATCGACCCGCGAAACCAGCCCCTGCTCTTCGTAATAAGGCAGGATCGGCGCGGTTTCGGAGCGGTAGACCTGCATCCGATGGCGCACGGTCTCCTCGTTGTCGTCGGGCCGGCGCTTAAATTCGGTGCTGCCGCACTTGTCGCACACGCCTTCTGTCGCGGGCTGCTTGTGCCGGTCGTGATAGCCCTCGCCACACTTGGCGCAGGTGAAGCGGCCGGTGATACGATCGACCAGCGCATCCTCGTCGACCTGCAGCTCGATCACGCGGTCGAGCTTGCGCCCATGCTTGGCAAGCAGTTCATCGAGCTGTTCGGCCTGTGCGCGGGTACGCGGATAGCCATCGAAAATCGCGCCGGTGGCATCGGGCATAGCGGCAAGTTCGGCATCGATCAGGGCAGAGACGATTTCGTCCGACACCAGCTCGCCCCGATCCATGATCGCCTTGGCCTCCATGCCGACCGGAGTCTGCGCCTTCACCGCAGCGCGCAACATGTCGCCGGTCGAAAGCTGGCGCATTCCGTGCTGCGCAACCAGACGGTGCGCCTGCGTCCCCTTGCCTGCCCCGGGAGGGCCGAGAAGAATGATGTTCATGATGCCTCGTTCCCCTCGCGGTGCACGCTCGACACAATCGGCCCTGAGGCCGACAGGCTACGCTAGCGCAACCGCCCCTTCAATTTGGCCTTCTTGATGAGATCGCCATACTGGTGCGCCAGCAGGTGCGACTGGATCTGGCTGATCGTATCCACGGTCACATTGACGACGATCAGCAGGCTGGTGCCACCAAGGAACAGCGGGATGCCCGTCTGCGCGATCATGTATTCCGGCAGCACGCAGACCAGCGTCAGGTAGGCGGCACCCACCACGGTGATGCGCGTCAGCACATAATCGAGATATTCCGACGTGCGCTTGCCCGGGCGAATGCCGGGAATGAACCCGCCGTTCTTCTTCAGGTTGTCTGCCGTCTCCTCGGGGTTGAACACGACGGCGGTGTAGAAGAAGCAGAAGAAGATGATCAGCACGGCATACAGCCCCATGTAGAGCGGCCGGCCATGCTGGAGGTAGAAGTTCAGCTGGTTGATGACATACCCCATCGTGCCATCGGGATCGACCGAGTTACCGGCGAACTGGCTGATGGTGAGCGGCAGCAGCAGCAACGAGCTGGCGAAGATCGGCGGGATGACACCCGCAGTATTGATCTTGAGCGGCAGGTGGCTGCGATCCGCCTGCATCATGCCGCGTTGCGTCGCCCGCTTGGGATACTGGATCAGCAGGCGGCGCTGCGCGCGCTCCATGAAGCTGATGAACAGGATCAGGCCCACGATCATCACGATGAAGCCGATGATGACACCCGCACCGATTGCGCCTGTCCGCCCGCCTTCGAACATGTTGCTCGTGAAGCTGGGGAACTGGGCGACGATGCCCGCCATGATGATCAGCGAAACGCCGTTGCCGATGCCGCGGGCAGTGATCTGCTCGCCCAGCCACAGCAGCAGCATGGTGCCGCCGACAAGGCTGATGACCGCGCCGACGCGGAACATGATGCCCGGGTCCACCACGGCCTGCAGCCCGCTTTGCGCGCCATAGCTTTCGAGACCCGTGGCAAGGAAATAGCCCTGGATCACGCACAGGAACACCGTGCCGTAACGGGTATACTGGTTCAGCTTCTGGCGCCCGGTCGCGCCTTCTTTTTTCAGCGCCATCAGCGTGGGATGCAGCGCCGAAGCCATCTGCACCACGATCGAGGCGGTGATGTAGGGCATCACGCCCAGCGCGATCAGGCTCATACGCTCCAGGCTGCCGCCGGAGAACGTGTTAAACAGGTCCAGCACGCCGCCGCGCGTCTGGTCGTAAAGCTCGCCCAGGATCTGCGGGTTGACGCCCGGCAGCGGCACGAAGCTGAGGAAGCGGAACACGATCAGCGCAAGGATCGTGAACCAGATGCGCTGGCGCAGCTCGGTGGCTTTGGAGAAGTTCGCCAAGCTCAGATTGGAGGCGAAGTTATCGGCGCGTGATGCCATGGGAAATTATCGATCCTGCATTTGTCGGCGGCCCGTGGCCGCCCCCGTCGCGCAGTAGATAGGATGCGGGTGGCTCAATGTCGAACCCCCGCACCCCAAATGCTTGTTAACCGGCCTTCTTGCCAGCCTTCTTGGAGGCCTTGTTGGCTTCCGTGCGGGCCGACTTCTTTTCGCTTTCCGGCTGTGCCGCAGCGATCACTTCGACCTTGCCGCCAACCTTCTCGACCGCTTCGATCGCGCCCTTGCTGGCACCGGCAACCGTGAAGGTCGCCTTGGTGGTCAGCTCGCCCTTGCCGAGCAGGCGGACGCCATCCTTGCCACCGCGCGCAAGGCCAGCAGCCTTCAGCGCCGCGTGATCGATGTCTTTCTTGGCGTCGAGCTTCTTGGCGTCGATGAACTTCTGCACCATGCCAAGGTTTACCTCGGCATAGTCCTTCCCGAAGGGGTTGTTGAAGCCACGCTTCGGCAGGCGCATGTGGAGCGGCATCTGGCCGCCTTCGAAGCCCTTGATGGCCACGCCTTCACGGCTCTTCTGGCCCTTCTGGCCGCGTGCCGCGGTCTTGCCCTTGCCCGAGCCGATGCCCCGGCCCACGCGCATGCGATCCTTGCGGGCGCCTTCGTTGTCGCTGATGTCGTTGAGTTTAAATGCCATGGTGCACTCGCTTTCGCTTTTCTTCGCGCTGATAAAATGGAAACGGCCCGCTACTACCAGCGGGCCGCCGCCGTCAATTCCTGTCGAGGGCGGTTTAGCCTTCGACCACCTCTACCATGTGCGGCAGCTTCTTGATCGCGCCGCGCACTTCGGGGGTGTCTTCCAGTTCGACGACCTTGTGCATCTTGCCAAGGCCCAGGCCGATCAGGATCTTCTTCTGGCTTTCGGGACGCCGGATGGGCGAACCGATCTGCTTCAGCTTGATCTTAGCCATCGATGATTACTCCACTACCGCCGCGGCATCCGCCTCGGCTTCGGCTTCGCTCGCGCCGCCACGGGCCAGCAGGTCGGCAACCTTCTTGCCGCGACGCTGAGCCACCGACTTGGGCGAGCTCTGATCCTGCAACGCATCGAAGGTGGCGCGGATCATGTTGTAGGGGTTGGAGGTGCCGACCGACTTGGTCACCACGTCGGCCACACCCAGGCTTTCGAACACGGCGCGCATCGGACCACCGGCGATGATGCCGGTACCCGGAGGCGCGGTGCGCACGGTGACCTTGCCGGCACCGAAACGGCCCTTGCCGTCGTGGTGCAGCGTGCGGCCTTCCTTCAGCGCGACGCGGATCATGTGCTTGCGCGCAGCGGCCGAGGCCTTGCTGATCGCTTCGGGCACTTCGCGCGCCTTGCCGTGGCCGAAGCCGACCCGGCCCTGACCGTCACTGACGACGACCAGCGCAGCAAAACCGAAGCGCTTACCGCCCTTCACCGTCTTGGAGACGCGGTTAATGTGCACCAGCTTTTCGATGATGCCGTCGTCTTCTTCCTCGCGCTTGCCGCGACGATCGTCACGACCGCGACCACGCCCACGGCCACCGCCTTCGCGGTTGCCACCGCCACGGCCACCACGGCCCTGGCGTTCCTGCGGCTTGCCTGCCTCACCCTGCGCGGGCGACTGGTTGTCGGCCGCTTCGGACGGAGTATCGGCCACGGCGGGCTCTTCCTTCGTCACGGCATGCTGCGTTTCCGCATCGGCCTTGACCTCTTCGGTCTTGGCTTCAGCTTCCGGCGCGGCGGTTTCGTTTTCCGTTTCCGGGGTTTTCTTGTCGTCAGCCATCATCAGAACTCCAGCCCGCCTTCGCGAGCGGCATCGGCCAGCGCCTTGACGCGGCCATGGAACAGGAACCCGCCGCGATCGAACACGACCGTGGTCACGCCGGCCTTCTTGGCGGCGTCGGCGATGTTCGAGCCGACCGTCTTGGCGGCGTCGATATTCGCGGTCGAACCCTTCACGCCCAGCGTCGATGCGCTGGCGAGCGTCTTGCCCGCCGCATCGTCGATGATCTGCGCGTAGATGTGCTTGCCCGTGCGGTGGACCGACAGGCGCGGCTTGCCACCGGCATGCTTGCGGAGCGCGGTGCGCACGCGCTGGCGGCGGCGTTCAAAGAGAGAAAGCTTTGCCATCTTACTTCTTCTTCCCTTCCTTGCGGAAGATATATTCGCCCTGGTACTTGATGCCCTTGCCCTTGTACGGCTCGGGCTTGCGCCAGCGGCGGATCTCTGCGGCGAACTGGCCGACGGACTGCTTGTCGATCCCGCTGATGATGACCGTGGTCTGATCGGGCGTTTCCACCTTCAGGCCTTCGGGCACATCCAGATCGACATCGTGCGAATAGCCGAGCTGAAGCTTCAGCTTCTTGCCCTGCGCCTGCGCACGATAACCGACACCGCTGATCTGCAGCGTCTTGGAAAAGCCTTCGGTCACGCCTTCGACCAGGTTCGAAACCAGCGTGCGCTGCATGCCCCAGTGGCTGCGTGCAGGCTTGGTATCATTGACCGGGTTCACCGCGATCGAGCCGTCTTCCAGCTTGTATTCGACGAGGTCGGACAGGCCCATGGTGAGCGTGCCCTTCGGACCCTTCATCGAAAGGGTGCCATTGTCGATCTTGGCTTCGACCCCGCTCGGGATCGCAACCGGCTTCTTGCCAATGCGGCTCATCAGAACACCTCCGCCAGCACTTCGCCACCGACGTTCTGGCTGCGCGCTTCCGCATCGGAGAGCACGCCGCGCGGCGTCGAGACGATCGTGATGCCAAGGCCATTGCGCACGGTCGGCAGCTCGCGGCTGGCCGAATAGATGCGCCGTCCCGGCTTGGACACACGGGCGACATGCTTGATCGCAGGTTCGCCTTCGAAATATTTCAGTTCGATCCGCAGCGCCTTGTGCTTGCCGCTGTCGTCTTCGCTGTAACCACGAATGTAGCCTTCGCGCTGGAGCACTTCGAGCACGTTCGCGCGCAGCTTGGACGCCGGCGACAGGACGGAGTCCTTCTTCGCCTGCTGGCCGTTGCGGATGCGGGTGAGCATATCACCCAGGGGATCGGTCATCGCCATTGTCTAATCCTCACCAGCTCGACTTGGTCAGGCCGGGAATCAGGCCCTTATTGCCCAGATTCCGCAGCTCGATGCGGTTGATGCCGAACTTGCGGTAGTAGCCGCGCGGGCGGCCAGTGGTGGAACAGCGGTTGCGCACCCGGGTCGGGTTCGCATTGCGCGGCAATTCGGCCATCTTGAGCCGGGCCATCAGGCGCTCGGTCTCGTCGGCGTCCTTGTCGTCCGCGATAGCTTTCAGCTTCGCGTACTTGTCCGCGTACTTCTTGACGAGAGCCTTGCGCTTCTCGTTCTTGTTGATGGAACTCAGTTTCGCCATTGGACTTAAGCTCTCCTCAAGCGGCTTACGCCGCTTCCTTCTCTTCGTCGGCCTTTGCTTCGGCCGGGAACGGGAAACCGAACAGGCGCAGCAGTTCGCGCGCTTCTTCGTCGGTCTTCGCGGTGGTGGTCACGATGATATCCATGCCCCGGACCTTCTCGATCTGGTCGTAGGAAATCTCGGGGAAGATGATCTGCTCTTTCAGGCCCATGGCGTAGTTGCCACGGCCATCGAAGCTCTTCGGGTTCAGGCCACGGAAGTCGCGGATACGCGGCATCGCAACCGTCACCAGGCGATCGAGGAATTCGAACATCCGATCGCGGCGCAAGGTGACCTTGCAGCCGATCGGCATGCCTTCACGCAACTTGAACTGCGCGATCGATTTCTTGGCCTTGGTGATGACGGGCTTCTGGCCCGCGATCAGCGCCATTTCCTCAGCAGCAACCTGGACCTTCTTCTTGTCCTGGCTGGCTTCGCCCACGCCCATGTTGAGCGTGATCTTTTCGAGGCGCGGAACTTCAAGGCGGTTCTTGTAACCGAACTTCTCGGTCATCGCCTTGACGATCTGGTCCTCGTACTTCGACTTCATGCGGGGGCTATAATCAGCCATCGATCGTCTCCCCGGATTTCACCGCGACGCGCACTTTCTTGCCGTCACGCTCTTCGATCCGCACGCGGGTCGGCTTGCCGTCCTTGGGATCGGCCACCGCGACCTTCGCGATGTGCATCGGCGCTTCGTAGCGATCGATGCCGCCCTGCGGGTTGCTCTGGTCGGGCTTGCGGTGACGGGCGATCATGTTGACGCCTTCCACCACGACCTTGCCGTCCTTCGGCATGACCTTGGCGACCGTACCGGTCTTGCCCTTGTCCTTGCCCGAAAGCACGACGACATTGTCGCCCTTCTTGATCTTCGCCATGCCCATTACAGCACCTCCGGTGCGAGCGAGATGATCTTCATGAACCCGCGGCCGCGCAGTTCGCGCACCACCGGGCCAAAGATACGGGTGCCGATCGGCTCTTCGCTCTTGTTCACGAGTACGGCCGCGTTGGAATCGAAGCGAATCACGCTGCCGTCGGGACGGCGCACGTCTTTCCTGGTGCGAACGATCACCGCGCGGTGCACGTCGCCCTTCTTCACCTTGGCACGCGGCTGGGCTTCCTTCACGGAAACCACGATCACGTCCCCGACACTCGCGAAACGGCGCTTCGAGCCGCCCAGCACCTTGATGCACTGGACACGCTTGGCGCCGCTGTTGTCCGCGACGTCGAGATTGGACTGCATCTGGATCATCGATCCGGTTCCTTCTCAATGGCTTGCCAGAACCAGTCTGGCAGTTCCTAAAACGTCTAACTTAGTCTGCCGCGCCGGGGGTGGCTTCGGCCACGTCCAGGTTGGCTTCGACCGCCTGCACACCGCCCGAGACAACCCGGTCCTTCACGGCCCAGGTCTTGGTCTTCGAAATCGGTTTGGTTTCCTCGATCCGCACGATGTCGCCGAGCTGGTACTCGTTCTGCTCGTCGTGGGCGTGGTACTTCTTCGAACGGCGGATGATCTTTCCGTAAAGCGGGTGCTTCACCTTCCGTTCGACCAGCACGGTCACGGTCTTGTCGGTCTTCGTGGAGGTGACCGTACCGATCAGAATACGCTTTGGCATAGGTCTCTCCTCAGGCCTTGGCAGCAGCGCGAGCACGCTCGCCCTGCAACGTCTTGATGCGCGCGATCGTGCGGCGGACCTCCTGTACGCGAGCGGGACGCTCGAGCTGGTTGGTCGCGGCCTGAAAGCGCAGGTTGAACGCTTCGCGCTTGAGCTCGGTGAGCTCCGCGGTCAGCTGGTCGTCGCTCTTGGCGCGAAGATCTTCGGTGGTGCTCACTGGTCGCCTCCCAGGTGCGAGCTGTCGCCCAGGCGAGCGACAACCTTGGTTTTGACCGGCAGCTTCATCGCCGCACGCTCGAACGCTTCGGCAGCGAGCGGACCCGCCACGCCATCGAGTTCAAACAGGATGCGGCCCGGCTTCACGCGCGCGGCCCAGTATTCGACCGAGCCCTTGCCCTTACCCTGCCGGACTTCGGCAGGCTTCTTCGACACCGGCACATCCGGGAACACGCGGATCCACAGACGCCCCTGGCGCTTGATGTGGCGCGTGATCGCACGGCGCGCGGCCTCGATCTGGCGGGCGGTGATACGCTCCGGTTCCATCGCCTTCAGCCCGTAAGAGCCGAAGTTCAGTTCGGTACCGCCCTTGGCATTGCCCTTGATCCGGCCCTTGAAGGCCTTGCGGTACTTGGTTCGTTTCGGTTGCAGCATGGCTTTTTCCTAATCCTGCAATCAGCGCGCGGGCCGGACGCCGGAAGTCTGCGCTTCCATCATCAGGCGGTCTTGCGCGGTCGGATCGTGGGCGAGGATCTCACCCTTGAAGATCCAGCACTTGATGCCGATGATCCCGTAGGCGGTCAGCGCCTCGGCTTCGGCATAGTCGACGTTCGCACGCAGCGTGTGGAGCGGAACGCGGCCTTCGCGATACCATTCCACGCGGGCGATTTCGGCACCGCCAAGGCGGCCGCCGCACACGATCTTGATGCCTTCGGCACCCAAGCGCAGCGCGGACTGCACGGCGCGCTTCATCGCACGGCGGAAGGCCACACGGCGCACCAGCTGGTCGGCAATGCCCTGCGCGACGAGCTTGGCATCGATTTCCGGCTTGCGGATTTCGACGATGTTCAGCTTCACTTCGCTTTCGGTCATGCGCGAAAGCTTGGTGCGCAGCTTCTCGATGTCGGCGCCCTTCTTGCCGATGATGACACCGGGGCGGGCCGCATAGATCGAGATGCGGCACAGCTTGGCCGGACGCTCGATAACCACCTTCGAGATCGCGGCCTGCGGCAGCGTGTCGACGATGTACTTGCGGATCTCGATGTCTTCCTTGAGCAGCTTGGCATAGTCGCGCCCTTCGGCGTACCAGCGGCTGTCCCAGGTGCGGTTGATCTGCAGACGCAGACCGATCGGATTGCTCTTCTGACCCATCTTATGCGTCCTCGACTTCGCGCACGACGATGCGCAGGCGGCTGAAGGGCTTCAGGATGCGGGTCGACTTGCCGCGACCGCGCGTGTGGAAGCGCTTCATGGTGATCGATTTGCCGACGCTGGCTTCGGCCACCACGAGGGCGTCCACGTCCAGGTCGTGGTTGTTCTCGGCATTGGCGATCGCGGAGGCGAGCACCTTGCTCGCGTCCTTGGCCATCGCCTTCTTCGAAAAGGCGAGGATGTTCATCGCCTCTTCGGCCTTCTTGCCGCGGATCAGCTCGGCAACGAGGTTCAGCTTCTGGGCCGACCCACGGATCGTGGTGCCGACTGCCAGCGCCTCGTTATCGGCGACGCGACGCGGAGCTTTCTGCTTGCTCATCAGCGCTTGCCTTTCTTGTCGGCGGCGTGGCCCGGGAAGGTGCGCGTGGGCGCGAATTCACCGAGCTTGTGGCCGACCATCTCTTCCGAGACGGACACGGGAATGAACTTGTGGCCGTTGTAGACGTTGAACGTGAGCCCAACGAACTGCGGCAGGATGGTGGAGCGGCGCGACCAGGTCTTGATCGGCGCGGTGCTGGTCTTTTCCTGTGCGTCCTCTGCCTTCTTGAGAAGGCTGAGTTCCACGAACGGACCTTTCCAAACGGAACGAGCCATGTGCGATTACCTCTTCTTCTTCGCGTGGCGCGAACGGATGATCATCTTGTCCGTCTGCTTGTTCTTGCGGGTGCGGGCGCCCTTGGTCGGCTTGCCCCACGGGGTCACCGGATGGCGGCCACCGCTGGTCTTGCCTTCACCACCGCCGTGGGGGTGATCGACCGGGTTCTTGGCAACACCGCGGGTCAGCGGACGACGGCCCTTCCAGCGCGTACGGCCGGCCTTGCCGAAGTTCTGGTTCTGGTTGTCGGGGTTCGAGACCGCGCCAACCGTGCCCATGCAGTCCGAACGCAGGTAACGCTGCTCGCCCGAGTTCAGGCGAACGATCACCATCCCGCGGTCACGACCGACCAGCTGCACATAGGCACCGGCCGAACGTGCGATCTGGCCACCCTTGCCCGGCTTCATCTCCACATTGTGGATGATGGTGCCGACCGGCATGTTGCCCAGCGGCATCGCATTGCCCGGCTTGGTGTCGACCTTCTCGCCCGCGATCACCTTGTCGCCAACGGCGAGGCGCTGCGGAGCGATGATGTAGGCCAGCTCTTCGTCGGCATACTTGATCAGCGCGATGAAGGCAGTGCGGTTGGGATCGTATTCGATCCGCTCCACGGTGCCTTCCACGTCCCACTTGCGGCGCTTGAAGTCGATGTACCGATACTTCTGCTTGTGACCGCCCGCGATCCCGCGGCTGGTGACGTGGCCCTTGTTGTTGCGACCGCCCGTCTTGCGCTTGCCTTCGGTAAGCGCCTTGACCGGCTTGCCCTTGTAGAGCCCGGACTTGTCGACCAGGATCAGGCCGCGACGGGCCGGGCTGGTCGGTTTGTAGTTCTTGAGTGCCATGGTCCTGTCCTAGCTCCTCAGACGCCGCTCGTGACGTCGATGCTATCGCCGTCCTTGAGGGTGACGATCGCCTTCTTCACGTCGGTCCGCTTGTAGGGCTTGCCCTTCCAGCGCTTGGTCTTGCCCTTGGTGACGATGGTGTTCACGCCGGCGACCTTCACGTCGAACAGCGCTTCCACTGCGTCGCGGATCTGCGGCTTGGTGGCGTCGTTCGACACCTTGAACACGACCGCGTTGTTCTCCGAGGCGAGCGTGCTCTTCTCGGTAATGTGCGGCGCAAGGATCACGTCGTAGTGCCGCGCGTCGATTGCGTCTTTCTTAGCCATTGAAGCGCGCCTCCAGCTTTTCGACCGCATCCTTGGTGAGGACCAGCGTGTCGTGCTTCAGGATGTCGTAAACATTGGCGCCCATCGCGGGCAGCACGTTGACGCCCGGCAGGTTGCCTGCAGCGAGGCGGAAACCGTCGTTGACGGCGTCGCCATCGATAAACAGCACCTTGCCGTTGTAGCCAGCCTTGTCGAAGTGACCCTTCAGCGCCTTCGTCTTGGCGTCCTTCAGCTCCAGGCTGTCGACCACGACCAGGCCATCCTTGGCCTTGCTCGAGAGCGCCATGCGCAGGCCGAGCGAACGGATCTTCTTGTTCAGCGAAGGATCGAAGTCACGCTTGCGCGCGCCGTGTGCCTTGCCGCCGCCGATGAAGATCGGAGCGCCGCGATCGCCGTGGCGAGCGCCGCCCGAACCCTTTTGGCGACCGAACTTCTTGCCCGTGCGTGCCACGTCCGAACGCTCGCGCGTCGGGCGGGCAGTCGCGCGGCGCTTTTCCAGCTGCCACGTGACGACACGGTGAAGGATATCGGCGCGAGGCTCGACACCGAAAACGGCGTCGTTGAGCTCGATCTCGCCGGCTTTCCCGCCGTCGATTTTCTGTACCGCGATCTTCACGATCAGGACTCCTTGCCTTCGGTGCCGTCGGTCTCTGCGCCGGCATCCTGCTGCTGCATCAGCTTTTCCTGCTGTTCGGGCGTCACTTCGGTGTGCACTTCGTGCTCCGCCGCGCTCTCGACCAGACCGGCATCGGCATCGTCCGACCTGGTTTCGTCGGCGTTGCGACGCATCGCACCGGGGAACGGCGCATCGGCCGGCATCGGCAGCTTCACCGCGTCGGCAACCAGCATCCAGCTGTTCTTCGCGCCGGGCACGGAGCCCTTCACGAACAGCAGGCCACGCTCTGCATCCGTACGGACGATTTCGAGGTTCTGCTGCGTACGCAGGCGGTCACCCATGTGGCCGGCCATCTTCTTGTTCTTGAAGACGCGGCCCGGATCCTGGCGGTTACCCGTCGAACCGTGCGAACGGTGCGACAGCGAAACGCCGTGCGTGGCGCGCAGACCGCCGAAGCCCCAGCGCTTCATGGCACCGGCAAAACCCTTGCCCTGCGTGTAGCCCTGCACGTCGACCTTCTGGCCGGCGATGAAATGATCGGCGGTGATCGTCGCGCCGACGGGAAGGAGACCTTCCTCGCTCTCGACACGGAATTCCGCGACCTTCATCTTCAGCCCGACTTCCGCCTTCGCGAAGGCTTCGCGCTGCGGCTTGTTGACGTTCTTCTGCTTTGCTTCGCCCGAACCGACCTGGACGGACCAGTAGCCGTCGCGGTCCTGTGTGCGAGTGCCGGTGACCTGGCAGCCTTCCAGCGCGAGGACGGTAACGGGCACGTGCCGGCCATCCTCCTGGAACAGGCGGGTCATCCCGACTTTCTTGGCGACTACGCCAGTACGCATCGTAAAACTCCTAAACAGAGGCACCCCGGCCCATCCGAGGTGCTTGATGGATCGCTCTCACTCGACCCCAGCCCAGAATTTCGATGCATCGCCCCGTCCGGGCTGATTGCGCTCTTTGCCGCTAAGGCATGGAGCGCGAGACGGGAGACGCAGCCCGGATAAAATCCGGCGGTATCTCTATGTCCCGTGCGGCGGGCGCCGCACGAACAAACCAGCTTAGGCCAGCTTGATTTCCACGTTCACGCCCGCAGCCAGATCGAGCTTCATCAGCGCGTCGACCGTCTGGGCGTTGGGCTGCACGATGTCGAGCAGCCGCTTGTACGTGCGCACCTCGAACTGCTCGCGCGACTTCTTGTCGATGTGCGGGCCGCGGTTCACGGTGAATTTCTCAATGCGCGTCGGCAGAGGAATGGGTCCACGAATAAGCGCGCCGGTGCGGCGGGCCGTATCCGCGATCTCGCCCGTTGCCTGGTCGAGCACGCGGTGATCGAAGGCCTTGAGGCGAATACGGATATTCTGTGCGTCCATGTCCTAAGTCTACCAATGCGAAAGAGCCGAGGGCCGAAGCCCAAAAATAAAGGAACCGCCCCACCAAACCGAAGTCTCCGGTGAGGGGCGGCCCCCGTGAATTCCGACCGGCGGGAAAACGAATCCCCGCCGGTGGAGGCGCCTATATTACGCCGTGATCTTGCTGACAACCCCCGAACCGACGGTGCGGCCACCTTCGCGGATTGCGAAGCGAAGGCCTTCATCCATCGCGATCGGTGCGATCAGCTTGACCGAGATGGTCACGTTGTCGCCCGGCATCACCATTTCGGTGCCTTCGGGAAGGATCACTTCGCCGGTCACGTCGGTGGTGCGGAAGTAGAACTGCGGGCGGTAGTTGGCGAAGAACGGCGTGTGACGGCCACCTTCGTCCTTCGACAGCACGTAGACTTCGGCGCTGAATTCGGTGTGCGGGGTAACCGAACCCGGCTTCGCGAGGACTTGGCCACGCTCCACCTCTTCACGGCCAACACCGCGGATCAGGGCACCGATGTTGTCGCCGGCCTGGCCCGAATCGAGCAGCTTGCGGAACATTTCGACGCCGGTCACGGTCGTCTTGGTGGTGTCCTTGATGCCGACGATTTCAACTTCGTCGCCAACGTTCACGATGCCGGTTTCGACACGGCCGGTCACAACCGTACCGCGACCCGAGATCGAGAACACGTCTTCGATCGGCATCAGGAATGCCTGGTCGACCGGACGGTCGGGCTGCGGGATGTGCTCGTCAACGGCCTTCATCAGCTCGATGATCGAATCCTTGCCGATGTTGTCGTCGCGACCTTCGAGAGCGGCCAGAGCCGAACCCTTGACGATCGGAATATTGTCACCGTCGAAGTCGTACGCGCTCAGCAGTTCGCGAACTTCCAGTTCGACCAGCTCGAGGATTTCCTCGTCGTCGACCTGGTCGACCTTGTTCAGGAACACCACGATGGCCGGGACGCCGACCTGACGGGCGAGCAGGATGTGCTCGCGGGTCTGCGGCATCGGGCCGTCGGCAGCGGACACCACCAGGATCGCGCCGTCCAGCTGAGATCGGAA
>NZ_CAXQBM010000009.1:0-5988 GCF_964222115.1 Alteriqipengyuania sp. | reverse complement strand
CCGAGATCTACACGCGATCTCACACTCTGTCCCTACACGACGCTCTTCCGATCTCGAGCATCGCGGGCTTCGCATCGGCGGAATCGCGCGGGAGCATCGCGATGGCGAGCTGCTGTTCGAGATCGGGAATGCGCGCGTTCAGCGCTTCCAGCTCCTCCTGCGCCATATCCTTCATCTCGGGGTCGGAGAGCATGTCTTCCAGCCCCGCAACTTCCTCGCGCGCCGCTTTCAGCTCCAGCGCAAGCTTCGCGACCGGCTCCAGCTCGGCATAATCGCGGCTCGCCTGCACGAATTCCTCGCCCTCCAGCTGGCCAGACGCCATCCGCGCCTCGATCTCTGCGAAGCGGTTGGCGATCTGGTCGAGGCGTTCGGGGGGGATGGTCAATGGTCGTTCCGGGTGGGCGGTCTTAAGGGCAGGCCTGACACACCTGACACAGTGTCATGGGGTGGAAAACAGGCCGGTGATCTGGCGGTTATTGCGTGAGGCGAATGTCGGGTGCGCTGGCAGTCATGCAAGGCGCATTAGCGCGGGTGGTGCAAGGTAGGAAAGGTGGGGCGCTACCTCCTTTTCTCGTCACCCCGGACTTGATCCGGGGTCCAGCTTACTTTTGTTTCACCGGAAGAAAGCGGGATCCCGGCTCGGAGGCCGGGATGACGGGCTATGATTGGGTTGTTTTGTGTTCGTAAATCCGCCCGCCCAGTCCAGCCATGAGCATAGCGCGGGTAGCACTAGCTCCTACACGCCGGTCAAGGATATCATCGATTGGGCGTGAGGCCTGTTCACCTGATTTCAGATCGCGCACAGTGACTTTGCCGCTAACGAGTTCCTCCTCACCAATGATGATCGCAGCTTCAGCGCCAGCGGAATTCGCGCGTTGCATCCGCTTCTTCAGATTGCCTCGGTAGGCCATCTCGGTCGATAAGCCTTTTGAACGCAAAGCAGGCAGGATCTGTGCACAAAGACCTTCTGCAGCTTCTCCGACGGGGATCAGAACGAATTCCAGCCAACTCTCATTCTTCTCCCCCACCAGCATCGCCAGCCGCTCGATCCCGGCAGCCCAGCCGACCGCAGGCGTGGCAGGCCCGCCGAGGCTTTCGATCAGCCCGTCATAGCGGCCACCGCCGAGGATCGTGCTTTGCGAGCCCAGTGCATTTGCTGCCGCCGAGCCTTCGTCCGGGATGAATTCGAACGCGGTGTGGCGGTAGTAGTCGAGCCCGCGCACGAGGCTTTCGGCGCGCTTCCACTTCACCCCCGCCGCATCCAGCCCGCTGGTCACCGAATCGAAAAACGCGCGCGCCTCGTCCGACAAAAACGCGTCGATCTTCGGTGCATCGGCGACGAATTGCTGGTCGCGCCGGTCCTTCGAATCGAGAATGCGCAGCGGGTTCTTCTCAAGCCGCTCCTGCGATTCCTCGCTCAGCTGGCCTTCGACTGCGCGGAAATAGTCGATCAGCGCTGCGCGCCATGCCTCGCGGCTGTCGCCATCGCCCAGCGTGTTGAGGTGCAGGGTCACGTCCACGATCCCCAGCTCGCGGATCACCTGGTCGGCCATCGCCAGCAGTTCCACGTCCGCCTGCGGTTCCGCCGCGCCGATAATCTCGGCATCGATCTGGTGGAACTGGCGATAGCGGCCCTTCTGCGGGCGCTCGTAACGGAACAGCGGGCCGTGCGTCGCGAGCTTGACCGGCGCGTGCTGCTGCCAGCCATTGGTGAGGTACGCACGCGCGATTCCCGCCGTGAATTCGGGCCGCAGGGTCAGCGATTCGCCGCCGCGATCCTCGAACGAATACATTTCCTTCGAAACAATATCCGTCGTCTCGCCGATCGAGCGCGCGAACACTTCCGTGCGTTCGAACACCGGGAACTCGGCGCGGCGGAAGCGGTAGAGCTTGCGTACGCGCTCGAAGGTTTCGACCACGAAGGCGAACGCCTCTGCATCGGCCCCGAAAATGTCCTGTGTGCCGCGTATCGCCTGCGGCGTCTTGGAAGAGCTTTTTGCCATGGGCGGTGCAGTTAGGCTGGCATTGCCCCTTCCGCAATCGCCTCTCACCCGTTAAGCCGCGCCGCAGTTTGGGGAGAGGGGCCGAACCAGTAACAAGAGAGCCCTCCAAAAATGCGTATCGACAAAGTGCCCACGGGTGACAATCCGCCCGAAAACCTCAATGTCATCATCGAGGTGCCGACCGGCGGCGAGCCGGTGAAGTACGAGTTCGACAAGGAATCGGGCGCGTTGTTCGTCGACCGGATCCTGCACACGCCGATGCGCTATCCGGCGAATTACGGCTTCGTGCCGCACACGCTCTCACCCGATGGCGATCCGCTGGATGCGCTGGTGATCGCGCGCAGCCCCTTCATCGCTGGCTGCGTGGTGCGCGCCCGCCCGATCGGCGTGCTGAACCTCGAAGACGAGCATGGCGGCGACGAGAAACTGATCTGCGTGCCGGTCGATTCGACCTTCCCGTATTATTCGGATGTGGGCGAAACGAAGGACCTGCCGAGCATCATCTTCCAGCAAATCGAGCACTTCTTCACGCACTACAAGGATCTGGAAGCCGAAAAGTGGGTCCGCGTGGGTGCCTGGGGCGATGCGGCCGAGGCAAAGAAGATCGTGGTCGAAGCGATCGAGCGGGCCAAGGGCTAAACCCCGGCCTTGCGCCGCGCATCCGGGAATGTGCGGTTGCGGGCTGGCTTGTGACGATGATACGTTATATCCAGCCGCAAACGGAGGAAACCGGGATGACACGACGTATCGCTTCGATCGGCCTTATTGCAGCACTGGGCCTCGCGGCCTGTACCGAGGCCGCGACGGAGGAACAGGGCGGGCGCTTGCTCGAAGACGACGAAATCGTAGAACCTGCGGATGAGGATGCTCACGATCATGACCATGCCGAGGGCGAAGATCACGACCACGACCACGATCACGCCGAGGGCGAGGATCACGACCACGAATAGTCAGGCGAACTGACTGGCAGTCGGTCTCCGCTGGTTTCGGCAACCTGCGGGCCCGGCGGCTGTCGCTGTGGCATGGTGAGCTTTGACAGGGCTCACCAATCCTGCGTCACTCCACCGGCCGCCGGTGATCGAGCAGGTCGCGCTTCTTCTCCGCACCTTCGCGCTCGTCCTCGACCATTTCGTCGATTTCGTTACGCGGCGAGACATCGGCCGGAGGAGTATCGGTAGCGGGTTTGGGCTTCTTCGCCTGCCATTCGACCCCGTCGCGGTCGGCAATATTCTCGAACGGGAGGCTGGCCGAACGCGGATCGAACCGCAGGCGGTAGATCGGTTCGGGCAGGCCGAAGCCCGCCGCCTCCAACGCGTTCTTCACCGCCGGAATCGCCGCGCTCTGCGCCTTGAACCAGTCGGTCTCGCGCTGGTCCACCCAGCCGAGGAAGCGCACCAGCACGTTCGAATCGCCTACTTCCTCGATCCGCGCTTCGGGCGCCGGATCGGCCAGCACGAAGGGCTGCTTCGCCAGCACATCGCGCCCCAGCTCGGCAGCGGCGGCTGCATCGTCATCCGGGTCCACCCCCAGCGTGAAATCGAACCGGCGCTGCGGATTGCGCGTGAAATTGGTGATCACCGCCTTGAAGACGGTCGAGTTGGGGATGCGCAGGTGGTTGCCCTCCAGCGTCATCAGCACGGTCGCGCGGCTGGTCAGCCGTACCACGCGGCCCTGCATGTCGTCGATCTGCACGAGGTCGTTGGCGCGGAATGGCTGGCGCAGGCTCAGCATCAGCGACGCGACGTAGTTCTCCACCGTGTCGCGCATGGCAAAGCCCAGCGCGAGGCCGATCACCCCGGCACCGCCCAGCACTGCGCCCAGCAGCGCGGTCGCCCCGATAATGTCGAGCGCAATCACGAGCGCGAAAATGATCGAGGCCAGCCGGATCGCGCTGGCGATCAGGTCTGCCAGGAAGCGGTTGGGCGTGAACACCCGCCAGATGAACTTGAGCGAGGCGAGCAAGTACCCGGCAAGCAGGATCGCCAGCCCCACCAGCACCGCCACCCCGATCAGTGGCAGCATATTGGCCGCATCGCGCAGCCGGTCGAGCAGTGCCGTGACGATGTCCTTCGTACCGCTGAGCGAAGTATCCCTCACCACATCGTTCTCGACCGTCACAACATCGAAACGACCGGCGATGGCGCCTGCCTGATCGATCGCGGCCTGACTGGGGGCCGAGCCCGTCAGCCGTACGACGCCTTCGGAAACCGACACCTCGATTGCCGCAAGCTCATCCACTTCATCGTAAATGCCACGCAGCCTGTCTGCGATCCGCTCATCCGCAGCCGGGTCCCGCGCATCGGACAGCGCGCCATCCGCGCCTGCCGGCGTTGCCTCGGTCTCGGATGATGGGATGGCGGAGAGGTCCGGCAAGGCTGCGGCAGCAGGCGCCGCCACGCACGCCAAGACAATGGCGGCCAGAATCCGCAGCATACCGATCTATCCCCCTAATTCGTGACGCAGCAATCGCTGCGGTGCACCGATCAATGCGGGAATGCGAACCCGAATCCAAGCGCGAGCAGGATGGGGACACCTATCGTGAGCAGCCAGAGCGCGACCTGATCGCGCCGGAACGCGCCGCGCAACACTGGATCGTGCGCATCGCGATCGTCCAGCTTGGTCCAGCGGTGCTCGAAGAAGCGCAATACGGGGATGAATGCGCCGACCATCACCACCAGCAGGATGTAAACGCTGATCCCCTCAAACGCATATTTCATTTTCGGCATCGTGATGAAAATCAGCAGCGCGGTGGTCACCAACAGCGCCCACGCGATATTGTCGCTGATGCTCGCGCGCCAATCGATGTCATGATGCTTGGCTTCTTGGCTGGCCCAGGTGCTCATCTCGGTATCCTCTCACATCCCCATCCCGTTCACTGGATAGATCGTGCGCGAGGCAGGCTCAAGCATTACGGGCGAAAACGCCGCATTGCGGCACT
Source organism: Alteriqipengyuania sp. (assembly GCF_964222115.1). Taxonomy (NCBI): domain Bacteria; kingdom Pseudomonadati; phylum Pseudomonadota; class Alphaproteobacteria; order Sphingomonadales; family Erythrobacteraceae; genus Alteriqipengyuania; species Alteriqipengyuania sp. The sequence goes on along the minus strand of NZ_CAXQBM010000009.1, from coordinate 1,047 downwards.
GTTGACCATTGCAGCTTTCGTCGCGCGCACCATTTGCTACAGGATCCCCATGGCCGAAATCGATCCCGCCGAAATTGCGCAAAGCCACGCCGAGGTAGAGGCGAACGCCGCCCCGCCGATTCCGCAGGGCGGGCTGGAAGTCGTGTCGATCGCCAAGAGCTACGACAAGCGCGCCGTGCTGACCGATATTTCGCTGTCGGTCGGCAAGGGCGAGGTGCTCGGCCTGCTGGGCCCCAACGGCGCGGGCAAGACCACGTGCTTCTATTCAATCATGGGGCTCGTGAAGCCCGATAGCGGCCGCATCCTGATGGATGGCGAGGATGTGACCAACCTGCCCATGTATCGCCGTGCGATCCTGGGCCTGGGTTACCTGCCGCAGGAAACCAGCATTTTCCGCGGGCTGACGGTAGAGCAGAACATTGCCACCGTGCTCGAGCTGGCGGAGCCAGACCGCGAGGTACGGCGTGAGGGGCTGGAACGCCTGCTCGACGAATTCGGCCTCACCCGGCTGCGCAGCGCACCCGCCATGGCACTGTCGGGCGGCGAGCGGCGGCGGTGCGAAATCGCGCGGGCGCTGGCGGCCAACCCATCGATCATGCTGCTGGACGAGCCGTTCGCGGGGATCGATCCGCTCTCGATCAGCGATATCCGCGACCTCGTGCGCGACCTGAAGGATCGCGGGATCGGCGTGCTGATAACCGATCATAACGTTCGCGAAACGCTCGATATCGTAGACCGCGCCTGTATCATCTACGGTGGCCAGGTGCTGTTTGCGGGAACCCCGCAAGACCTGGTGGCAGACGAGAACGTGCGCAGGCTCTACCTTGGCGAGAATTTTACGCTCTGATTTGCTGGCCCCTTGCGACCGTGTCGCGAGAGGAGACGTCGGCGGCCAGGTTCGGTACCGGCCCACACCCCCTCCCGGCCAAGTGTTGTGGGTTTTCCGGCGGTTGGCGACATGACCGCTTTTGGAGACCGCAGGGCCGCCGGGTCGGCACCAGCCCACACCCCCACCCGGCCAACCCATGGGATTATCCAGATCGGAAG